>NZ_DASURI010000723.1:0-3163 GCF_036280135.1 Longimicrobium sp. | reverse complement strand
CGCGAAGGCTCAGTGCCCCGCGTGACCCGCCGGGTGTACCGCGAAGTCCGTGATCACCACGTCCAGGTTGTGGTTGAGCCGCAGGCCCACGACGCCGTCGGTGTTCACGCCGCGGGGCAGGGTGCCCACCTCGGTGCCGTTCACCAGGAAGCGCACGCCGGTGGCGGCGGACTCCACGGCCAGCGTGTTGGTGGCCTTGCCGTCCGCCCCGGGGCGGCGCACGGCAGCGTGCTCCGTCCAGTCGATCAGCGTGTGCGTCTCGGCGCCGGCGCGGTGCTTGACCATGAACTGGCCGTCCTGGCGCACGAGGAAGTACAGGTAGTCCTGCCCGGCGCCCTGCAGGTCGCGCCCGCCCACCAGCATCCCGAACGCCTCGGGGTGCTCCGACGGCTTGTTGAGCGTGAAGGTGCCCTGCGCCGTGAACGCGCCCGTGGCCGTGTTCGTGGGCTGGTAGAAGATGCCGGCCGGGCCCAGGATGGCGTGCAGGTGGCCTTCCATGGACATGAAGTGGATGGGGGCCGTGCTGTTGGGCCGGTCCAGCCGCATCTCCCATCCCGCGGGGATGCCGGTGGCGTGCGCCGCGCCGTGGTCGGCGTGCTGGCCCTGGGCGGGGGCGCCCTGGCCGTGCTGGTGCTGCTGGGCCGCGGCGGGCACGGCCGCCATCAGCGCCATCGTCAGTACGACTGCGCGCATGTGCGCTCCTCCTGCAAGTGTCGGGAGTGAAAGGTCCGGCGAGACAGCCGCGCGGGACTGACAAGCTACCCCGAAGACGGCGTTTTGTCACGGCTTCGTTCAGCGATGCGGGCCTCTGCGCCGGGAGCGGCTGAAGCCGCCGCAACGAAAGCGGAAAGCCCCACAAACTGCGTGGGGCTTCAACCACGTGGAATTCGATTCGGTGCACCGGCCCACACCCGTCTGGGGCAGTCCGCGCAGGCGGACTTCGCGAGTTTCCAGCGGCGAATTATGCCGATTGCGGATCTGATCCGGTATGGGCACCTCCGAGCCCGAGCGGCTGAAGCCGCCGCAACGACTGCGGAAAGCCTCGCAAACTGCGCGAGGCTCCAACTACGTGAACGCCGCCGCGGTGCACGCCGGCCGACTCCCGCTGGGGCAGTCCGCGCAGGCGGACTTCGTGCCTTTCCAGCGGCGAATTCATTCGCTCCGGCTGGGGGACGGCCGTTACCGGATCAGATCCGCAACGGGCATCATTCGCTCCTGGTTCTCGGGCTCCGCGTTGACCGCTTTGGTGAAGATGCGCCAGGGCCCAGATCCGCCGCGATGCAGATCCGCCGATGCGAATCCGCCTCAGAACGGCAGCGGGAATACCAGCAGAAAGCCGTTGACCATCAGGATCGCGCCGATCACGCCCAGGCCGATCGCCAGGTACAGCACGGGCCGCGAGAGGGCCAGGATCGCGACCGATCCCAGCACCAGCGCCAGCTGCAGGGCCACCTCGCTGTAGTCGAAGTTGGAATCCTGCTCGCCGGCGCGCTCGCGGGCCGCCTCGTAGCTGCGCGCCTGCGCCGCGAGCTGCTTCTTGCCCTCGCCGCGCAGCGAATCGCCCGGGGCGGCGGGGTCGGGCTCGCTGTCGTAGCGGGCGATGGTGGCCTCGTAGCGGGCGATGGCGCGCTGCAGCGCCGCGCGCGCCTCGGGCGACAGGTCGGGGCTGGCCACCTGCGCCTTCATGTCCTCCACCGCCACCTCGTACATCGTCTGGCGCACGTTCTTGGCCTGGAAGAACGCCCAGGTGTCGCTCGCCTTGATGTTGGCGTGGATCATGTCCTCGGCCACGTTGCCGCCGCCCAGGCTGCCGATGGCCAGCAGCATGGCAAAGATGGCGATGAGCAGCGCCACGCGGCCGCGAAACTTCTCCTCGGCCTCGTTTTCCGCGCGCTCTTCGCGGATTTCGCTGATCAGTTCCGCGGCATCGGCAGAATCCATCGTGCGTCCGGGGGTGTGGATGAGGGGATGCGACGCGGCCGCGCGGGTGAAATGCGGCCGGTGTGTGGATCGGGGATGTTTCGGAATACTGCGACGGCAGGGTGGAGCAGAATGCCGCGACCATTCTACTGGATCGCATGCGGGACGCAAGGGTGATTCATCCTTTTATCCGCCGCTGTCCCGGCGCTCGCCCCGCCTCTTGCAAGGCCTTCGCGCCTCGTCCGCATCCGCCCGATGATCCACAGCCGCGAGGAACGCTTGACCGCGATGATGCCCTGCCGCCTGCGCCCGCCCGGCCCGCCTTCGCGCGTGGAGGACGTAGATCCGCCCGTGGCGCATGATGCGCGGTTCGCGGCCGTGCTGGGGGACGATGCGGCGCTCCTTTCGCTCTACGACCAGGCGCTGTTCAGCGAGGGGCCGGTGTGGTGGACGGCGCGCGACCAGCTGGTGTGGAGCGACATCGAGGGGCGGCGCGTGCTGGGGTGGAGCCCGGACGGCGCCGTGGACGTAGTGCTGGACGCCACGCCGTTCACCAACGGCAACGCGGTGGATGCGGAGGGGAGGCTGCTGCACTGCGAGCACGGCCGCCGCTGCATCAGCCGCACGGACCCGGACGGGACGACGACGGTGCTGGTGACGCACTACGAGGGGCGCCGCCTCAACTCGCCGAACGACGTCGTGCTGGGGCCGGACGGCGCCATCTGGTTCAGCGATCCGCCGTACGGCTTGGAGAACCCGCGGCAGGGCTGCCCCGCCGAGCCGGAGCTGGACCACCGCAGCGTCTACCGCTTCGAACCGCGCTCCGGCGCGCTGCGGCGCATGGTGGACCTGTCGTATCCCAACGGGCTGGCGTTCTCGCCGGACGGGCGCACGCTGTACGTGTCCGACACGGACCTGGGCCGGCACGAGATCCTGGCGTTCGACGTCGGCGCGAACGGGGCGTTGACGGGGCGGCGCGTGTTCCGCGTGATCGAGCCGGGCGTGCCGGACGGCTTTTGCGTGGATGCGCGCGGATGGCTGTGGAGCAGCTCGGGAAGCGGGATCCAGGTCTTCACCGCGGAAGGCGAGCCGCTGGGCCTGATCTCCACGCCGCACACGTGCTCCAACTGCACGTTCAGCCCCGACGGCCGGCGGCTGTTCATCACCGCGAGGAAAGCCTCTGGGCCATCGACCTCGCGGGATGAAAACCTGAAAGAATTCTCACGCAGAGGGAGCAGAGGCA
>NZ_DASURI010000722.1:0-9585 GCF_036280135.1 Longimicrobium sp. | reverse complement strand
GGTCAGCGCGCCGTACAGGTTGCGGCGCGCGGCGGCGATCGCGGGGAGCGCGGCCGCCGCGAGGACGAGCAGCGTCAGCGCGCCGGCCGCCGCGGCGGCGCCCGTTGCGGGATGCGCGTCTGCAAAGAGATCCGCGCCGTCCGGCCACGCGCCGCGCGCCAGCGCCCCGCCCCACGCGCCCAGCAGCACGCCCGCGCCTCCGCCGGCGAGCCCCAGCAGGGCGCCCCGCATCAGCGCGCGGCGGCCCAGCTCGCCCGGGGTGGCGCCCAGCACGGCGCGCAGGGCCGTCTCGTGCCGCCGGGCGGACGCGCGCGCCAGCAGCAGCGTCGCCAGGTTGATCGCCGCGCCGGCAAGGAGCAGGAGCGCCACGGCCAGCGCGATGGCCACGAGCGCGTCGATGGCATCTGCCTGGAGGGCTTCCGGCGCGCGCACGGCGTCCGTCCACCCGCCGGGGCGGGCGAACGCGGGCCGCGGCGCGACGCGCGCGTGGCCGAACCAGCCGCGCGCCAGGGCCAGCACGGGCCCGCCCAGGGCCGCCCCCAGCGTGAGCGTGGCGGCCAGTCCAAGCGTGTAGGCGGAGACGCGTGGGGCGGGGGAGCGCGGCATGCGGTGCGGACGCGGGAGGAAGCGGACTGGGGCGAACGTTGGGTTGGATGCCGCCCGGGCCCGGAAGGATGGGTTTGACGGCGGCGCGTCGGCGGCACAAGTTGGCCCGCTCGCGACGGTGACATTGGCGGGGACCACGGGAACGAGGCAAGGAGGACGGCGGTGCGCAGCTACCTGGACGGCGGGCTCACGGTGGAAGTGCTGGGTGGGGATGCCGCGGCGGGCCTGTTTCGCGCGGCGGACGCGCGGGGCGGGGTGGCGTGGCTGGCCCGCGGCGAGGCGTACGCGTACCTGCACGCCGTGGAGTTCAGCGCGCCCGGTGACCGGCGTGGATTTCACGTCCACGCCGGTCACCGCGAGCGGCTGTACGTCTTTTCCGGCACCCTGCGCCTGCTGGCGGAAGCCGGTGGCGAGAGGGTGGACCTCGTGCTCGAGGCGGGGAGCATCGTCACCTTCGCGCCGGGCGTGGCGCACGGGTTCATCGCCGAATCGCCCGTCTTTGCCGTCTCGGTCGGCAACGGGACGGACCCCATCCACGACTCTACGCCCCGGCCGGACCTGGGCTGAACGACCTCACCTGCATTTTCACGCAGAGGGAGCAGAGGCAGCAGAGTACTGTAGCGGCAGGCGGTACTCTGCTTCTTCGCATCTGCCCCGATCTGCGGTTGGACGACGCGGAGAAAAGACTTGCGCTGATTTAATCAATCGATTAATTAATCTGAAGGAGAGGAGAACGAGCCATGGCAAAGGTGCCTGAGATCAAGGCCGAGACGGCGGCGGCCATCCTGGACGCGGCGGAGCAGCTCTTCGCGGGGCAGGGATTCGCCGCGACCACCATCAAGCAGATCGGCGCGGCGGCGGGGGTGAACTCCGCCCTGATCTACTACTACTTCGGCAGCAAGGAGGAGCTGTACCGCCAGCTGCTCCGCGGCCTGTTCAGCGCCATCGCCGCGCGGGGCACGGAGCGGCTGGCGGCCGCGTCGTCGCCGCAGACGGCCGTGCGCGCGCTGCTGGCCACGCAGAGCGAGGTGCTGCGCGAGCACCCCAGCCTCATCCGCCTCATGGCGCGCGAGATGGCGGACCACGGCGCCGCGCACGCGCAGGAAGGCATCGCACAGCTGGCCGCCACGGCGTTCGCGGGGCTGCTGGCGTTCATCGAGGAGGGCCAGCGCGCGGGCGTGTTCCGCGCCGACATGGACGCGCGCTTCGCCGCCATCAGCACCATCTCGCTCATCCCCTACTTCCACATCTTCAAGCCCGCCGTGGGCCTGCTGCTGGCCACGGGCGGCGAGCCCACGCCGGAGCAGATGGAAGCCTACGCCCTCCACGCGGCGGAGTTCGCCCTGGCGGGGCTGGCGGTGAAGGGAGGCGCGTGATGAGGACGGTGATGGCGATCGGCGTCGTGGCGGCGCTGGCGTGCGCGCCCCGCGCGGGGTGGGCGCAGGCGGACACGCTGCACCTGGGCGCGCTGCAGGACGCGGCCGTCCGGTGCGATCCCCGCGCGGCGCAGGCGCTCATGCAGGCGCGGGCCACGGAGCTTCGGCTCCAGAACCTGGACGCGGAGCGGCTTCCCCAGCTCATGCTGCGCGGCGAGGCGACCACGCAGTCCGAGGTGGCGTCCATCCCCATCGCGCTCCCCGGCGGCGCGGAGCCTCCGCGGCCGCCCAGGAGCCGCATCGAGACGGCGCTCGAGGGGCAGTACACCCTGTGGGACGGCGGCGTCCTGGCGCGGCGCCGCGAGCTGGAGCGCGCGCGGCTCGCGGCCATCCAGGCGCAGCTCGCCGCCCAGCTGTACCCGCTGCGGATGGAGGTGACGGAGTCGTTCTTCGCCGCCTTCCTGCTGCAGGAGCGGGTGGCGGAGGTCGGCACGCTGATGGAGGACCTGGAGGCGCGGCTCACCGTCGTCCGCGCGCAGGTCCGCGCGGGCGCCGCCCTTCCCGGCGACACGGCCGCCCTTCGCGCCGAGCTGCTGGGTGCCGCGCAGCAGCGGGCGGAGCTGGCGGCGGACCGGCGCGCCGCCCTGGCCGTCCTCTCGCAGCTGACGGAGACGACGGTGGACGAGACGGACGTGCTCGCGTTGCCCTCCCTCGACGCTCCGTTGGGGACGGACGCGGCGCCGGGCGCGCACCCGCAGTACGCCGTCTTCGCGGCGGAGCGCGCGCGGCTGGAGCGCGAGGACGCGCTGGCCCGCGCGCGCACGCAGCCGCAGGTGGCCGCGTTCGGCCAGCTGGCGTACGGGCGGCCGGGGCTGGCCCAGTTCCGCGAGGACCTGCACGAGTACTGGATCGGCGGGGTGCGCGTGCAGTGGCGGCCATGGGACTGGGGCACGGCGGGCCGCGAGCGCCAGGTGCTGCAGGTGCAGCGGCAGGTCGTGGACAGCGAGGAAGCCGCCTTCACGGCCCGCCTTCGCCGCGACGTGCAGGACGACCTGCAGGCCGCCGGCCGGCTGCGCGACGCGCTGGCCACGGACGACCGCATCGTCGCGCTGCGCGAGCAGGTGGAGCGGCAGGCGCGCGTGCAGCTGGAGGAGCGCGCCATCACCTCCGCCGTCTACGTGGACGCGCGCACGGACCTCCAGGAGGCCCGCCTGACCCGGCAGCGCCATCGCGCGGAATTGGCACGGGCCCAGGCGCGCTACCTCACCACGCTGGGCATCAAGATTGGACGATGAACATCAATCGATCGATATCCGCCGTCTCGCTCGTCCTCCTTCCGCTCCTTTTGGCCGGATGCCGCAAAGACGAGCCGGACGCGTACGGCAACTTCGAGGCGGACGAGGTGGTCGTCAGCGCCGAGGGCAGCGGGCAGCTGCTGCGGTTTGCCGCGCGGCAGGGCGAGCCCCTGGCGGCCGGCGCCGTCGTGGCGCTCATCGACACGACGGCGCTGGCCCTGCGGACGGCGGAGCTGGCGTCGCAGGAGGCCGCCACCGTCACCCGGACGCGCGAGGCCCAGGCGCAGATCGGCGTGCTGGAAGCGCAGCTGGCCACGGCCCGCGAGGAGCACGCGCGCACCCTGCGCCTGTTTCGCGCGGAAGCCGCCACGGCGCAGCAGCTGAACCTTGCGGAGGGCGAGGTGCGCGTGCTGGAGGAGCGCATCCGCGCCGCCCGCGCCGTGACGGAGGCCGCGCGGCAGGAGGTGGGCGGCGTGCAGGCGCGGGCGGCGCAGGTGCAGGAGCAGATCCGCCAGAGCCAGGTGGTGAACCCCGTCGCGGGCACCGTGCTGGCCACGTACTCCGAGCAGGGCGAGTTCGTGCAGCCCGGCCAGCCGCTGTACAAGATCGCGGACCTGGGCACGCTTACCCTGCGCGCCTACGTCAGCGGGGCGCAGCTGGCCGCCGTGCGCGTGGGGCAGCGCGTCACCGTGCAGGTGGACGCGGGGGAGGACGCGCGCCGCGGCTTTCCGGGCACCGTCACGTGGATCTCGCCCGAGGCGGAGTTCACGCCCACGCCCATCCAGACGCGCGACGAGCGGACGGAACAGGTCTACGCCGTGGAGATCCGCGTGGCCAATCCCCAGGGCATGCTCAAGATCGGGATGCCGGCGGAGGTCGTCCTCGCCGCGGAGGCGCCCGCCCGGCGCGCGGGACGATGAGCGCCGCGCCGCGTGCCGGATCGACCGAAACCGCGGAGTCGGGCGGATCGGGCGGGGCCGCCGTCTCCGTGCGCGGGCTGGCGAAGCGATTCGGGCGGACGGAGGCGCTGGCGGGCATCACGCTCGACGTGGCGCCGGGGGAGCTGTTCGGCTTCATCGGGCCGGACGGGGCGGGGAAGACCACGCTCTTCCGCATCCTGACGACGCTGCTCGTGCCGGAGGAGGGCGAGGCGCGGGTGCTGGGGCTGGATGTGGTCCGCGACCTGTGGACGCTGCGGTCCCGCGTGGGCTACATGCCCGGCCGCTTTTCGCTCTACCCGGACCTGAGCGTGGCGGAGAACCTGCGCTTTTTCGCCTCCGTCTTCGGCACGACGACGGAGACCCATTATCACCTCTACGCCCCCATCTACCGGCAGATCGAGCCGTTCGCGGACCGGCGCGCCGGCGCGCTTTCCGGCGGGATGAAGCAGAAGCTGGCCCTGAGCTGCGCCCTGGTCCATCGGCCCGACATCCTCTTCCTGGACGAGCCGACGACGGGCGTGGACGCCGTCTCGCGCCGCGAGTTCTGGGACCTGCTGGGGGAGCTGCGCGCGGGCGGGCTCACCATCGTCGTCTCCACGCCGTACATGGACGAGGCCGTGCGCTGCGACCGCGTGGCGCTCATCCAGGGCGGCCGCATCCTGGACATCGACGCGCCGGGCGAGATCGGCGCGCGCTACCCTCTGCCGCTGCTGTCGGTGCGTGCCCGTGAGCGATACCGCCTGCTCCAGGCGCTGCGCCGCTTTCCCCACGCGCGCTCCGTCTACCCCTTCGGCGACGAGCTGCACTACACGGACGCGCGGGCGGATGCCGATCCCGCCGCCGTCGCGGGCGACGTGGCCGGCTGGCTGCGCGGCGAGGGCTTCGTGGACGCGGACGCCCGGCCCATCCGCGCGGGGATCGAGGACAGCTTCATGGCGCTGATGGGCGCACCGGAAGGCGGGGCGCCATGAGCGCGGTGGCGGAGCGGGGGACGGCCGTGGAGGCGCGCGACCTCACGCGGCGCTTCGGCGCGTTCACGGCCGTGGACGCCATCACCTTTGCTGTGGCGGAGGGCGAGGTGTTCGGCTTTCTGGGCGCCAACGGGGCGGGAAAGACGACGGCCATGCGCATGCTGACGGGACTGCTGGCGCCCACGTCCGGCGAGGCGCGCGTGGCCGGCTACGACGTCTACACGCAGGCGGAGCAGATCAAGCGCAGCATCGGCTACATGAGCCAGCGCTTCAGCCTGTACGAGGACCTGACGGTGCGCGAGAACATCCGCCTGTACGGTGGCATCTACGGCCTGTCGGACGGCGAGATTGCCGAGCGCGCGGACGGCCTGCTGACGCGGCTTGGGTTGCAGTCGGCCGCGAAGGACCTGGTGGGCTCGCTGCCGCTGGGGTGGAAGCAGAAGCTGGCGTTCAGCGTGGCCATGATCCACCGGCCGCGCGTCGTGTTCCTGGACGAGCCCACGGGCGGCGTGGATCCCATCACCCGGCGCCAGTTCTGGGAGATGATCTACGAGGCGGCCGCGGGGGGGACGACCGTCTTCGTCACCACGCACTACATGGACGAGGCGGAGTACTGCGACCGCGTCTCCATCATGGTCAGCGGCCGCATCGGCGCGCTGGGGGCGCCGGACGCGCTCAAGGCCGAGTTCGGCGCGGCGACGATGGACGAGGTGTTCGTCCGCCTGGCGCGCCCCGTGGCGGAGACGGCGGGCGCGGGAGGGGGCGGATGAACGCGCTGCGGGGGTTCATCGTCAAGGAGTTCCAGCACATCCTGCGCGACCGGCAGACGCTGGTGATCCTGCTGCTGCTTCCCCTGGCGCAGGTGATCCTCTTCGGCTTCGCGCTGCGGACGGACGTGCGCGGCGTGCGGGTGGCGTTCGTGGACCCCGCGCCCGACGCGGCCACGCTGGCCCTGCGCAACCGCTTCGCCGGCACGGACCTGTTCCGGATCGTGGAGGTGCTGCCGTCCACGGCCGCCGTGCCGCGCGCCTTTCAGCGCGGCCGCGTGGACCAGGCCATCGTGCTGGCGCCGGGCTTCGCGCGGGCGCTGGCCCGCGGCGAGGGGGCGCGAGTGATGGTCATCACCGACGCGACGGATCCCAACACGGGCGCCACCATGCAGGCGTACGCCACGGCCGTCGTGCAGGCGTACGAGCGCGAGCTGCGGTCCCAAAACGGGCGGCAGGGCGGCGGGGTGATGATCGAGCCGGCCGTGCGGATGCGCTTCAACCCCACGCTGGAGAGCGTGAACCTCTTCATCCCCGGCCTCATCGCGCTCGTGCTGACGGTGGTGAGCGCGCTGATGTCGGCCATCTCGCTGTCGCGCGAAAAGGAGCGGGGCACGCTGGAGATCCTGCTCGTCTCGCCCCTCAAGGCGTGGCAGATCATCGTGGGCAAGGTGCTGCCGTACCTGGTGCTGGGCTTCGCGAACGTGCTGACGGTGCTGGGCGCGGCGTCCTTTGTCTTCCGCGTGCCGTTCCGGGGGAGCGTGCTCCTGCTGCTCGCGGAGTCGCTGCTGTTCATCGTCACCTCGCTCACGCTGGGCGTGCTGATCGCGGCCGTCACGAGCTCGCAGCGCACGGCCATGATGGGTGCCCTCGTGGGGCTGATGATGCCCACGACGGTGCTCTCGGGGATGATCTTTCCCGTCTCCAGCATGCCCGGCTGGCTGCAGCCGCTGACGAACGTGGTGCCGGGCAAGTGGTTCATCCTCATCTGCCGCGGCATCATGCTCAAGGGCGTGGGGCTGGGGCACCTGTGGGAGGAGACGCTGGTGCTGGTGGGGATGACGCTGGTCCTGGGGATCGCGGCCATCCGCAAGTTCAACGTGCGCCTGGGGTAGAACGATGCGAACCCTGCGCTTCCTCCTCCGCAAGGAGTTCCTGCAGATCCGCCGTGACCGCGCCATGCTGCGGCTGCTGATCGTGATGCCGGCCATCCAGCTGCTCATCCTGTCCAGCGCGGCCACGTTCGAGGTGCGCGGCACGCGGATGTACCTGGTGGACGAGGACCACACGACGGTCTCGCGCGGCCTGGTGCAGCGGATGGTGGCCAGCGGCCGGTTCGAGCTGGCCGGCGCGTCGCCCAGCGCGGCCCTGGCGGACGACCGGCTGCTGGACCGGGACGTGAGCACCATCCTGCACGTGCCGGCCGGCTTCGAGCGGGACCTCGTCCGCACGGGGCACGGCACGGTGCAGCTCGTCTTCAACGCGGAGGACGGGGCGGCGGCCGGCGTGCTGCGCTCGTACGCGTCGCGCATCCTGGCCGCGTACGGCGCGGAGCTGGGACGCGAGCTGCGTCCCACCTTCCGCACGGTGGGCGACGCGGACGCGCCGGCGCCGGGCGTGCCGCGCATCGACGTGCGCACGCGCGGCTGGTACAACGCCGAGCTGGACTACACGCACTACATGGTGCCCGGCATCCTGGTCGTCCTGGTGACGATGATCGCCACGGCCATCGGCAGCATGAACATCGTGCGGGAAAAGGAGATCGGGACGCTGGAGCAGATGAACGTCACGCCGGTGACGCGGGCGCAGTTCATCGCCAGCAAGCTGCTCCCGTTCTGGCTCATCGCCCTGGCAGACTTGGCGGTGGGGCTGCTGCTGGCGCGCTTCGTCTTTCACGTGCCCATGCGGGGCAGCCTGCTGCTGGTCTTTTTCGCGGCCACCATCTACCTGGCCGCGGCGCTGGGGATCGGGCTGTGGGTGAGCACGGTGGCCGAGACGCAGCAGCAGGCCATGTTCCTGAGCTTTGCCATCAACATGGTCTACCTGCTGATGAGCGGGCTGTTCACCCCCATCCACAGCATGCCGGGCTGGGCGCAGTGGATCGCGGAGCTCAGCCCGGTAAAGCACTTCATCGTGATCATGCGTTCCGTGCTGGTGCGCGGCGCGGACCTGTCCGACATCCGCGTGCCCCTGGGGGTGCTGACGGTGTACGGCGCCGTCGTGCTGACCTTGGCCGTCCGTCAGTACTCCAAGACGACGGCGTGAGGGTGGGGACAGAAAGACGGCGGCGCAGGGAAGGGAACGACGCGGGAGAGGCGAAGCCCGCGTGGGCGCCCCCTCCGGGCTCGCGGAGCTCGCCCACCTCCCCCAAAACTGCTGGGGGAGGTTGGAAGCGCTTGGGTTCTGCCACACGACGGCCGGTCGCGGACCGGAGGAATCAGCAGGGAGACGGCGTCCCTTGGTAGAGGGGCTGCTTTCGGCGAGGGGACGGGATCCGCGTTTTCTTGAAGAGGCAGGATGATGACATCGGGCGAGGAAATCCGCCGGTGCGCATCATCCACCCGATCGCGATCGGGAAAAGGACGCATTCACGGGCAGGTGGAGTCCCGGACAGGACCCTGCGGCTCCTTGCTGGTCACGTGCGGGAGCGGATGAAAACGGTGCGCGGCCCCGGATGGGACCGCGCGCCGTCGATTTGTCGCGGCCGATGCGCGTCAGGCGCAGACCGGGCAGAAATCGTCCCGCGTGCTGGCGACGGGGCCAAATCCTTCGCAGTCCGCGGTCGGGGGCAGGATGCCGCAGGTGTACGGACACGACGGCGCGCACGTCTCGCCGTTCACGGTTTCGCCGTTGGCCATCACGGTGCCGCGCGAGCCGGCCGTGTCGGCGGTCTCGAAGGTGTCCACGCGCAGGTCTTCGATCTTCAGGGCAAGCTTCTTCATGGGGATCGGGATCGTGGGAGGGAACTGTCTGCCCGGCTCCGGATTGTCGGATACCGAGTGCCGATCGGCGAGATGATCAACGTATGCCGGGCTGAGGGAGTGACAGCAATGGCGGGAGATGCGCGGAGATTAACCGGATTTTCACGGAGGGACACCGGAAGGGGGCGCGGCGGAGGCGTTTTGGAGCGGATGGAACCCGGGGTGTATCAATGCCGCGGACGAACCGCTCGCGAATGAGAGACGAGCCGGGGAAGGGACGTGCGCGCCAGGGGTTGACGTTGTAAACCCCTTTCGATATGTTCCGTGTCTTGCTTTCCGCCGGGAGAAGTGTACCTGTCGCGTCCGAGCCGTTGGCGGGCGCGATCGTACCCCGGAGAGGAGAGGGGCACCACGGCGGGCCTGGCACGCACAAAGGCGGGCGGGGGCTCGCGGTTCGGCGTTCGGGCTGTTGTGCCCGGACCGGGGAGGACGGCCGGTCAGGCGGCTCCCATCTGCGTCAACCATCCGGATTGGACCGACAAAAAGAACATGGCCAAGGCTAAGTTCGAGCGCAACAAGCCGCACGTGAACGTGGGCACCATCGGCCACGTGGACCACGGCAAGACCACGCTGACGGCCGCGATCACGCGGATCCAGGCGGCGAAGGGTCTGGCGGACTTCACGAGCTTCGACAACATCGACAAGGCT
>NZ_DASURI010000721.1:0-3036 GCF_036280135.1 Longimicrobium sp. | reverse complement strand
TCCGCCGCCGCGCCTTCATCCGCCGCGGCCGCGCTGGCCGATGTCGTGGAGGACGTCGATCTCGATGCAGTCGCGGGCACCGTGCGCACGGCCTCGTCCGTCTCCATCCCCGTGAAGCGTACGGCGGCGGCGGCGTGCACGTCGGCGCGGAGGATGGCCTCCTCCACCGCGAGCTCGAAGTCATCCGCCTCGAATGAATCGCCCGCCTCGAAGCGAAGGACGAGCGCCTGTCCCGTGATGCCCTCCGTGGCCACGCCCGCGAAGCGGATGCGCCCCGGATCCACGGCGTGCCAGCTGGCCGACGTCCCGTTCGGCGCCGTGGCCGAGACGACGCGGTACCGGGATGCGCGGAAGCGCACCTCGCCCTGGAAGCTCTGCACCCGCTCGCCCGTCTCCCCCACGAAGCGCAGCTCCAGGGTGCCCGGCGCGGGCGAGACGAGCTCCGCGCGCGTGGCGGGCGAGAGCTGCACCACGGTGCCGTCCCGGGCGTGCCCGCGGGGCGAGAACGCGTCGGCGCAGCCGGCCAGCGCCAGCGCGCCCAGCGCGAGGGCCGCCATCCGCGTGCGCGCCCGGCGGCGCGCCGTCGTCGCGGAGCCGGGCATGTGCGTGCGTTCTGAAAGGGACGGGAGTGCGTTGATCAATTGGAGATCCCCACGATGCCGGTCACGACGATGGGCTGCGGATACGCCGCGAACCCGGTGTTGGCGGGCGCCGACGGAAACGAAAGACTCAGGGCCGCGGCTTGGCCGGGCTGGGCGGTCGCGGCCACCTCGAACACCAGCGTCACCACGGTGAGCCGCGTCCCCGTTGCGGGAGCGGACGAGGCGAACGCGAACCGGTACCGGCCCGGACCGCCGCCCTCGCTGATGCTGCCCGTGATGCCGGGCGTGGCGCTCCGGAGCGTAAGGACGCTCGCGTTGTAGCCCACCTCCAGCTCCAGCGCGCCCAGGTCGCCCGGCGTCTGCGCGCGCGACATGTCCAGGATCACGGGGACGGTCACTTGGTCGCCCACGCGGGCGGCGAGGTTCCGCGCGCCGTTGGGCAGCGCCGTGGCGAGCAGCTCCCCCTCGCCCAGCACCGCGACGACGGCGGCGTTGCTCCACACACCGCCGCTCTCCGCCTGGAAGACCGTGTGGCCCAGGGCCGCGCCCCGGTACACGCCGGGCTCGGTGAGGGCGAGCACGGGAGCGCCGGCCCGGCGGGTTTCGTTGAACCCGAGCGGCATCGGCCCACGGATGGTGTCCCCGTCCGTATCGATGGCCACGGCCCGCACGTGCACCGTATCGCCGATGCTGATGACGCGCAGCGCGGGCGTCAGGGTGATGCGGGCGGGCGTGGGCTGGTACACCTCCAGCGCCGCCGAGCCGGACCGTCCCTCGCTCGTGGCCGTGACCGTCACCCTCCCCGGCACACTGCCCTCGAACAGCCCCGTCGCGCCCACGGTCGCCAGCCCATCGGGCGACGTGGACCAGGTGACCGCGCGCCCCGTGAGAACGCGGCCCGCGGCATCCCGTACCACGGCCGAGAGCTGCACCCGCGCGCCGGATTTCACCCGTGCCTGGGGCACGGTGACGGTCACGGAGGCCACGGGGGCGGGGGTGACGGTCACCGTCAGCGTGCCGCTTTTACCCGATGCGTTCTCCGCCGCCGTGATGGTGGCGCTGCCGACCGTCACGCCGCGCACCAGCCCGGTGCCGTCCACGGTGGCGATGCTGGTGTTGCTGCTCGTCCAGGTGAACGACGCGCCCGACACCGTGGTGCCCGATGCCGTGGCGGCGCGGGCGGAAAGCTGTACGGTCTGCGCCTCGACAACGCTCGCCGCGGTGGCGGTGACCTCCACCCGCGCGACCTCGTTGCTGGGCGGATCGGTGGTTCCGTCGCCCCCGCATGCCCCCAGGAGCAGGGGGACGGCCGCGAGCGAAAGCGCGCCGCGAAGCCGGCGGACGAGCGTGCTTCCCGCGCGTAAGACGGAGCGCGCGCGGGGACGTACCCGGCGGGATGAAGACAACATGGATGTGCGGGAGCTGGGCACGCCGGTGGGGACTGCGGATGAGCGGAACAGGGCGTGTCTGATGGGCTAACTTAATCAGGAAGAACCGGATGCGTCAAGAACATCTGGCGCAAGAGGCGCGATCGCGGGACGCCCGATCCGGCGCATTCCGAGCCGCATCCCGAGGGCGTTGGCAGCGGATACGATCCGGGATGCCCCTTCTCGGTCGATCGATCGAGGGATTCGCCTTTAGCGAAGTACGCTTCGCGGGGGCGGGGGAAAACTTCATCGCGGTAACAGGCTGCCCTCCCGCTGGGGCCACCTCCCTCCCCCACGCAGTTTGTGGGGGAGGGTCGGGGAGGGGGGCGCCCCGCGTGCCGCGCGAGCTCACCCCTTCCGCGGGGGTGCCGTGCCGTTACTCTCGCACGTGCGACGGAGGTCTGCCGCCGTAGCGGATTTGGAGCCCCGGCCGCGACCCGGGTCAGAACCCGCTGACGTTCAGCGCCCGGTAGAACTCGGCGAGCTTGCGCGCATCCGTGGCGAACCACGAGCCCAGCCAGTGCTGGTACGCGGCCGCGGCCTCCGCGGCCGGCACCCCGCCGTGGATCACCGGCGCGACCAGGTGCCCCGCCATCATCCCCGACATCAGCGCCTTGAGCACGCCGTGCGACGAGGTGGGGTCCAGCGTGGCGGCCGCGTCGCCCACCATGAACCAGCCCGGCGCCGCCACGCGCTCCGAGATGCGCCACGTGACGTCCGCGCCGCGCGCCGGCCCCATCGGCCGCAGGGCGCGCAGCTCCGCGGGCATCCACGACGCGTCCGTCCGGTCGCCGTTGAACGCCACGCGCGTCCACCCGTAGACGTCCGGCCGCACGCGCGCCGTCCACGTCCACCCCTCCGCGTCCGCCTCGAGGGCGGGGGCGTCCGCGCGCGCCGGGCACGCGCCCTCCGCGTACCCGTAGCGCGCCAGCAGCCGCGGCGAGCACGGCCGGCTGCCGATGCCCAGCGCGCGCCCCAGCCAGCGCGCGCGTCCCGTGGCATCCACG
>NZ_DASURI010000720.1:0-3284 GCF_036280135.1 Longimicrobium sp. | reverse complement strand
TCGCCGCCGCCCCTCCATCTTCTAGCGCCCGGATGTCTCCACGCATGGTCACCATCCCGCCGCGGGTGCGCCCCCGGGCACACCCTGCCCCGACGAGCCCCCGTCCCAGGCGCTCCGCGCGCGGCGCGTTGCTGGCAGCGGCGGCCGGTCTGCTGTCGCTGGCGGCCGTTCCGCGCGTGGCCGTGGCGCAGGAGGCGACGGGTGCCTGCCCCCTGCGACGCGAGTGGGTCAACCACACGCCGCCGGCCCAGCGCGATTCCCTCCTGCGGGCGCTGGAGCCCCGCGAGAAGGCCGTTACCGGCTTCGTGCTGGACACGGACGGCAACCCCGTGGCCGCCACCCTGGTGAGCATCGACGGCTCGGAGCGCGGCACCATGACGGCGGAGGACGGCAGCTACCTCCTGCGCTACCTGGAGCGCGAAGGCGGGCTCGCGGGCAGCCACCGCCCCATGATCCGGGCCTGCGCGCCCGGCTGGGAGCACCTCACGGAGCTGCGGGAGCTGTTCATGGCATCGCCGGACGGTGACGTCGTCGTCATCGGCCCCGACGGGGTGCCGTCCGTGCCGCGCGGCTACGCGGTGCGGGTGGACTTCGTCGTCCGCAGGCGCCCCAGCGAGTTCTGATCCGCATCCATGGCGCGATCCCCGGTCGCGCCGGCCGGCAGAACCCCTCGTGTTCTCCACCGGGATCCGGAGTATCCGGTCCGCGCCATCGTCCAACCATCCTTTCCCTTCATCCTCGTACATCCATGCGCACGCTGCTTTGCCTGCTTGCCCTGCTCGTACTCCCGGCCCCCGTGTCCGCGCAGGTCCAGCTCCGGGGCGAGCTCGCCCGGCTGGGCTTCATGGTGGGCGAGTGGCAGGGGACTGGCTGGGTGCGGTACGCGCCGGACGGACCCCAGCGGGCGGCACGCGTCATCGCCCGCGGCGCGCCGATGCTTTCCGGCATGAGGCTCGGCTGGTCGAGCGTCGCCACCTCCACGGACCGCGAGCGGGCGATCGTCCACAACGCGGACCTGGGCGTGCGCTTTCGCGCGGACTCCAGCGTGTTTCGCGCGGCCTTGGACCACGGCACCACGCGCGTGGACGGCTGGGTCAACCCGGGCACGTGCGAGATGGCGTGGGGATACACCGCGCCCCACGACGCCCAGGTGCTCTTTCGCTACACCTCGCGGGTGGAGGGCACGCGCCGCGTGGAGATGGGCGAGCGGTCGGCGGACGGCGGGAGCACGTGGTGGGCCTTCTACGGCGCGGAGCTGACGGGCACGGCCGTCGACGGCTGCCCGGCCTCCGCGCCGGCCACCATCCTCTAGGGGCGTCCAATGAGCGAGGCCCCGTCTTCCACGCCCGCGCGCTACGAGCTGAAGCTGATGTTCGAGTGGGGCGGCGGCTGCCTGTGGTGCGTGAACGAAGCCGCGCTGCGGGCGTTCGACGTGGGGAACATCGAAGACAAGCTTCCGCTCTCCGACAAGACGCGCGCACGGCTGGAGGAGATGTCCACGTGGCACGACTCGTCGCTGAACTGGGACGATCCCGCCGGGCCGGGTCCGTGGACGCCGGGCGAGCACGAGGACTTCGAGCGCGCGGCCGTCGAGGTGCTGGAACGCGTCCGCGCGGAGCTGGGCCCGGAGTTCCAGGTGGGATACAGGCGGTTGTGATGACGATGACGTGCGCGTCCGGATGGGCGTGGACGAAACGGCTGCACCTTTTTTCGCGAAGGATCCAGGGAATGCAATCCAACAAGGCCCGTCTTCCGCTCGCCCGCCGCATCGGCGCCGTCGCGGCGATCGCGCTGGCGCTGGCCGGCACCGCGGCGTGCGAGGACGACGGCACGGGCGGCGACACGCAGGAGGTCGCCATCGGCGGCATCTTCTCGCTCACGGGCAACTGGTCGTCGCTGGGGGTGACGAGCAAGGCGGCCCTGGAGCTCGCGGTGGAGGACGCCAACCGCTACGCCGCCGGCCGCGGCATCACCTTTACGGCGGACGTGCGCGACACGAAGCTGGAGCCGGCGCGCGCCCTCGCGGCCCTGGACTCGCTGCGGGCGGCGGGCGTGAAGATCGTCATCGGTCCGCAGTCCAGCGCGGAGCTGTCTGCCATCCGCGCGTTCGTGAACAGCAACGAGCTCATCGTCGTCAGCCAGTCCAGCACGGCGGGGTCGCTGGCCGTCGCGGGCGACCACATCTTTCGCTTTACGGCCGCGGACAGCCTGGAGGGCGTGGCGTCGGCGGCGCTCATGTGGGGCGACGGCATCCGCGCGGTGATCCCCGTGTGGCGCGCGGACGCGGGCAACCAGGGGCTGCACACGGCCACGCGCGCGGCCTTCACGGCGCGGGGCGGCACCGTCTCCACGGGCACGGAGTACGGCGCCAGCGCCACGACGTTCGGCACGACGGCCACCACCCTGGGCGACCAGGTGCGGGCGGCGCTCGCGGGGCGGCCGGCCGGCCAGGTGGGCGTGTACGTGGCGGGCTTCGACGAGGTGGCGGACCTGTTCACGGCGGCCGCGGCGGACCCGGTCCTCGCCTCCGTGCGCTGGTACGGCGCGGACGGCATCGCGCAGAGCGGCGCGCTGCTGGCAAAGCCGGCGGCGGTGGCGTTCGCGGAGACGGTGGGCTTTCCCTCGGCGCTCTTCGGGCTGGACTTCAGCGCGCGGCAGAACTGGCAGCCGGTGGCCACGCGCATCCAGCAGCGGGCGGGGAGCGCGCCCGACGCGTTCGCCCTGGCCGTGTACGATGCCACGCGGGTGGCGGCCATGGCGTACCTCGCCTCGCCGGCGGAGGTGCGGCTGGACTCGCTGTCCGTGCGCTTCGTGGACGCGGCGAGCACGTACCACGGCCTCACGGGATGGACGGTGCTGAACGCGGCGGGCGACCGCCAGTTCGCCGACTTCGACTTCTGGGCCATCCGCCCGTCCGGCGCCACGCACGCCTGGACGCGCGTGGCCGGCTACGAGACGCGCAGCGGCACCCTCAGCCGGTAGTGCGGCGGGAGGAGAGGGACGCGCCGTAGAACCGCTGATTTCCTGAATTTCAAGGCCTTTGAGTCTGCCTTGCCGTGCGGCGCGTCGACGGCAAGTGTCTATACGTGATGCAATGGACACCCGAACCACGGCTGAGCATCGCTGTTGTTCAAGCAAAGCCTTAGCTACCGGATGATCAATCCCCTTGATGACAGAGAGGTGACCCATGACTCGTTTTCAAGACGCCCGACTTTGTGCTACGTGCGGCAAAGACAACCCGGATGACGCAAAAACGTGCTCGACGTGTGGTGCGGATATCAGCA
>NZ_DASURI010000719.1:0-19188 GCF_036280135.1 Longimicrobium sp. | reverse complement strand
AGGTCGTTCGTCACCAGCCGCGTGAGCTGCTTGAGCACGCGCCGGCCGGGGGACCCGATCACGTCCGCGATGAAGAGAATCCGCACGACAGTCCTGGTTGCAGGATGGCCCATCGGCGGGACGGATCATCCGCCCCGTTTTGCCGGCCGCAGAATACATCCGCGGCTTCCTCCGCGCGACCCCACCCGAACATAATCCGAATCATCGGGGCGGTCCAGTCGCCTTTTCCCGCCGCAGCATTCCCGGAATCCGCGGAATCGTATCCCGTGAAAGGAGTTGTCTCATACCAAATCCGCATAAACCCTGCGCATCAGTGTTGATTTCCTGAGGGAGCGCCCGCGCAGGACGCGCCCGCTCACAAACAACGGGCGCGACCGAAGGATCTACTTCGCGAGGCAGGGACTTCGCTACTGGACTGGATCCTTGCCAAGGCGGGAAGATCCTTCGGGGCCGCACGCATCCGTGCACGGTCGAGTTCGCGAGGGCCCCTCAGGAAGACAACGGCGTTTCCGGATCGATCCCGTCCCAGTTCCCCAGCTTGACTTCCTGAGCGAGCGCCCGCGCAGATCTCGCCCGTTGATCCAGCCAGGGGCGCGACCGCAGGATCTTGTGTCCCGTGCACGAGGCCGGTGCCACGCCTGGAAAGCCGGCCTGTCGCTTCGCGGGCAAGATCCTTCGTCGCCGCCCCAGACCTCGCCCAGGCAAGCATCGCGCGGCGGCTCCTCAGGATGCCACGATCTCGCGGAGGAGGGTTCTCACGATAACCCGGAGCGGCCGAAACGCCGAAGCCCGCCGGGATCGTCTCCGGCGGGCTCCCATGGCACTCGTCGTCCGTCGCCGGGTCAGCGGGCGAAGTCCACCGCGCGCGTTTCGCGGATGACGACCACCTTGATCTGCCCCGGGTACTGCAGCTCGGCCTCGATGCGGCGCGCCGTCTCTTCCGAAAGACGCGTCATCTCCTCGTCGCTCACGGCCTCGGGCGTCACGAGCACGCGCAGCTCGCGGCCGGCCTGGATGGCGAAGCAGCGCTCCACGCCGGGGAACGACGTGGCGATCTCCTCCAGCTTCTCCAGGCGCTTGACGTACGTCTCGAACATCTCGCGCCGCGCGCCCGGCCGCGACCCGCTGATGGCGTCGGCCGCCGTCACCAGGAACGACTCGGGGAACAGGTGCGGCTCCTCGTCGTGGTGCGCCTTGATGCCGTTGAGCACCTGCGGGGGCTCGTTGTACTTCTTGGCCAGGTTGTAGCCCAGCTCCACGTGCGTGCCCTCGTGCTCGTGGGTCATCCCCTTGCCCACGTCGTGCAGCAGGCCCATGCGCTTGGCCATGGTGGCGTCGAAGCCCATCTCGGCGGCCATGTTGCCGGCGAGGATGGCGACCTCCTTGGCGTGCAGCAGCTGGTTTTGCCCGTACGACGTGCGGAACTTCAGGCGCCCCAGCACCTTGACCACCTCGGGGTGCACGCCGTGGATGCCCAGCTCGTACAGGATCTCCTCGGCGGCCTCGCGCATGCCGTTCTCCACCTCCTTGCGCGCCTTGCCGACGACTTCCTCGATGCGCCCGGGGTGGATGCGCCCGTCGCTCACGAGCTTTTCCAGGGCGATGCGGGCCGTCTCGCGGCGCACGGGGTCGAATCCGGAGAGGACGACGGCCTCGGGCGTGTCGTCGATGATGACGTCGATGCCCGTGGCCTGCTCGAACGCGCGGATGTTGCGCCCTTCACGGCCGATGATGCGGCCCTTCATCTCGTCCGACGGCAGCGCCACGACGGAGACGGTGGTCTCGGCCGTGTGGTCGGCGGCGATGCGCTGGATGGCCAGGGAGATGATCTTCTTGGCCTCGCGCTCGGCGTCGCGCTTGGCTTCTTCCTTGATCTCGCGGATGCGCTGCGCGGCGGCGGCCTTGGCCTGCTCCTCCATGTCGTGCATGAGCTGGCGGCGCGCCTCCTCGGCGTTCAGGCCGGCCAGGGACTCCAGCCGGTGCTGCACGTCGTTGATGCGGGCCTGCAGCTCGCCGGACTGCGCCTCGACCTGCTTTTCGCGCACGCCCAGCTGCGCGGCGCGGCGCTCGTGCGCCTCGCTCTTTTCATCCAGCAGGTGGAACTTGCGGTCCAGGGCCTCGCCGCGCTCCTGCAGGCGGCGCTCCAGGCGGTCCACCTCGTCGCGGCGCTTGGCTTCTTCGCGCTCCCACTCCTCGCGGGCCTTGATGGCTTCCTCGCGGCCCTTGAGCACCTCGGACTTGCGCAGGCTCTCGGCGTCCTGCTGGGCCGCGGCCAGGATGCGCGCGCGCTCGTCCTCGGCGGTCGCCTTGGCGGCGACCAGCCGGGCCTGCGTGCGCGAATCCGTGACCGACTTGCCCGCGAAGAAGCCGACGGCGCCCGCGACCACGGCCGCGACGGCGATCAGCAGAATTTCCATTGGAACGTCTATAGATTCAGCGCGGGATGAAGGCCCCCGCGACGCCTGTGCACAGAAAAACGGTGGCAGAGCTGAGCATCACCTGCCACCGTCTGGCTGAGCCGCGCTCAGTTTCCCGCGGCGTGGTTGTGCCGCAACGGGAAAACATACGCAGGGTAACGGGTTGGTGGCAAGGTGTGGCCCGCGTGTGGCGGCGACTCTGACTGTCTTCCAGAGCCCCTGATCAAATTAGTGGATGAACACACCAGCAATTGAGCCGGCCCGATGAGCTGATGGCGTACATCAGCCGGAAAGCAGCGGCCGCGCGCTCGCCAGCCTTCCACAGACCCGCATAACAACAAGAGCGTCATCCTGAGGGAGCGCCGCGCGGAATGTCAATGCGCACAGGACCTCGGCGCGACCGAAGGATCTTGTGTGCGAAACTCGGGACACGCGTTCGTGCAGGAGGGCAACCGCAGAGCTTCGCGGGCAAGATCCTTCGTCGCCGCTATGGGTCGTGGCCGGTCCAGGCCGGCGCAGCGGCTCCTCAGGATGACGCTTTCTGGGTTCCATCGGAAAGCAGGTTCGACAAACTCCTTTATCGGATGACGCACGGGGCGTTCAGGATCGGCAGCGAGCGGCAGCGTAAACAAAACGGCGCGGGATCGATCGGCTGATCGTCCCCGCGCCGTAGTTGTTCGCAGACTTCCCCCCTACCCCTCCGCTTCTTCCAGGATCTCCGCGAACTCCGCCGTTCTCGCCCCGATCTCGGCCTTCAGACGCTCGATCTCCTCCCTCGCGCGAAAGAGCTCGTCCGTGATCGAAAGCGACGCCAGGATGGCCGCGCGAAAGGGCTCCAGCGTGGGAAAGGACGGCAGCGACCGGATGGTCTCGTCCACGTGCGCGGCCACGGCGCGGGTGCGCTCGGGCGGCACGTCGCTGCGCAGCACGTGGCGCTCGCCGGCGATCTCGACGGCGACGGTGTGGCGCTGCGGGGGCGGCTTGCGCGGGCTCATGGCCGGTTCTCCAGCACCGTGAGCCGCGCCAGCATCCCCGTGATGCGCTGGCGCGCTTCGGCCGCGCGGCTCGTGAGCACGGCGTTCTCGGCGCGCAGGCGGCGCAGCTCGTCCCCCGCCTCGTCCGACGGCAGGGGGCCCAGCGACGTCAGCTGCTCCAGCTCGCTTCGCAGGCGCTGCACCTCCTGCTCCGCCTCCAGCGCGCGCCGCCGCCACTCGCCCACGGACTCCGCGGCGGCACGGGCGGCGCGCTCCAGCCGCTCCCAGCCGGCGGTCTCGCCGGCCGGGAGCTCCTCGGCCTCGGTCACGCGGGGATCAGCGGCGCCGGATGCCATGCCGCTCCTCGAGCGCGCGCAGCACGCCGCTCACCGCGCCGTCCACCTCGGCGTCCGTCAGGGTACGCTCGGGCGCGCGGAACCGCAGGCGGAACGCCACGCTGCGCGTCCCCTCCGGCACGCCCTTGCCCTCGTACAGGTCGAACGGGAACACGTCCTTCAGCAACGCGCCCGCCGCCTCGCGGATGGTGCCGTCCACCTCCGCCGCGCTCGTCGTCACGGGCACCAGCAGCGCCAGGTCGCGCTCCGAGCCGGGATGGACGGGGATGGGCTGATACAGCACCTCGCGCCGGCCGGCGGAACGCGCGGGGAGCGTGGCCTCGATGACGAACACGGGCCCGGCCCACGCGGGCGCGTCCACCTCGCCCTCCGCCGTCATCCGCCCGTTCCCCTTCTCGTTCCCCTCGGCCGAGCGGATGACGAAGCGGCCCTCCGACGCCTCCACGCGGCTGCCGGGGAACTCCATCGCCAGCTCCTCCACCAAGCCCTTGAGGTCCCACGCGTCGAAGTCCGGCGCGGGGCCGCTCCAGTGCGGCGGGCGGCTCGCACCCGTGAACGCGGCGGCCACGCGCTGCTCCTCGCGCGGCAGCCCGCCATCCGGCGCGGGAAAGAAGACGGTGCCCAGCTCGAACAGGCGCACGTCGCGAACGCCGCGGGCCAGGTTGTGCTCCACGCGGCGCAGCAGCCCCGGCGCCAGCGTGCCGCGCAGGAATCCTTCCTCCGCCGACAGCGGGTTCAGCAGGGGCACGGAGCCGGCGCTCTCCGGCGCGAACGCGGCCGTCACGGACTCCAGGAAGCCCCAGCGCACGAACAGGTCGCGCATCCGCCGCTCCACGGCGATCACCGGGTGCTCCGGCACGGCCGTGGGGCGGAAGGGGAGCAGCTGCTCGGGGAACGAGCCGTAGCCGCGCCGCCGGGCGATCTCCTCCACCAGGTCGATCTCGCCCGTCACGTCCGGCCGGAACCCGGGGACGAGCACACGGATGGGCGTGGGCTTGATGTTGACCTCGAAGCCGATGGGCTCCAGGAGGTCGCGGATCTCCGCCGGGGTGAGGGCGATGCCCAGCACCTTCTCTGCCCGCTCCTCACGCAGGCCAATGGCGCGGCGCTCGAACGGGTGCGGCACCAGGTCCACGGCGCCCTCGGCCTGCCCGCCGGCCACGGCCAGGATGAGCTGGATGACGCGCTGCAGGGCCGCGGGCTGCCCCTCGGGGTCCACGCCGCGCTCGAAGCGGTGCGACGCGTCCGTGTTCAGCCCCAGGCGCCGCGCCGACTTGCGCACGGCCCGGGCGTCGAAGAGGGCGACCTCGATGAACAGGTCCGTGGTGGAATCGCTCACCTCGCTGTTCTGCCCGCCCATCACGCCGGCCAGGGCCACGGCGCGCTCGCCGTCGGCGATGACGACGTCGGATTCCAGCAGCGCGCGCTCCACGCCGTCCAGCGTCGTCAGCGTCTCGCCGGCCGTGGCGCGGCGGACGACGACGCGGCCGCCGCGCAGCAGGGCCAGGTCGAAGGCGTGGATGGGCTGCCCCAGCTCGTGGAGGACGTAGTTGGTGGCGTCCACCACGTTGTTGATGGGCCGCAGGCCGATGGCGCGCAGCCGCGTGGCCAGCCACTCCGGCGACGGGCAGACGGTCACGCCGCGGACGACGGCGCCCATGTAGCGCGCGCAGCCGTCCTCGCCCTCGATGGCGACCTCGATGCCGGGCGCCTCGGCCTCGCGGCGGCCGGGCTTGACGGGGCAGCCGTGGCCGCGGTCGCTGGGAAACGCGGGCAGCTCCACGCCGTCCTCGCCGCGGGGCGCCAGCTCGCGCGCTACGCCCAGGTGCGACAGCAGCTCGCCGCGGTTGGGCGTCACGTCCACCACCAGGCGCCAGTCGTCCAGCCCCAGCGCCTGCCGAAAGTTGGCGCCGGGCGCGAACTCGCCGTTGAGGGTCATCAGCCCGCCGTGGTCGCGTCCGAGACCGAGCTCGCGGGCGGAGCACAGCATTCCCTGCGACTCCTCGCCCCGCAGCTTGGCGCGCTTGATCTCCACGCCGCCGGGCAGCGTGGCGCCGATGGGGGCAAAGGGGTACAGGCCGCCAGCCTGCACGTTGGGCGCGCCGCAGACCACCTGCAGGCGGTCGGGGCCGCCGGCGTCCACGGTGCAGATGCGCAGGCGGTCGGCGTTGGGGTGCTGCCGCACCTCGTCCACGCGCGCGATGACGACGTCGCCGATGTCGGCGCCCAGGTCCACCACCTCGTCCACGGGCGCGCCCAGCATGGCCAGCCGCTCCGCCAGTTCGTGCGGCGTGCCCTCCAGCCCCGGGGCCATGGACTGCAGCCAGCGATAGGAGATGTTCATCTAAGACGGCAGGGAATAGGGAATAGGGAATAGGGAATAGCGGGCCGTTGATCCGCGGCCTCCCCTGCCCTGCTCCCGGTTGTTGTCGTTGCTTCGGCCTCTCACGGTTCAAGGGATGGGAACGGAAATCGGAATGCGATGCAGTTGCAGGCTATTCCCTATTCCCTATTCCCTATTCCCTCGTCACGCAAACTGCCCCAGGAACCGCATGTCCCCCTCGTACAGCAGCCGGATGTCCGGCAGCTTGTACCGCTGCAGGGCAATGCGGCCCGGGCCCATGCCGAACGCGTAGCCCGTGTACTTCTCGGGGTCGTAGCCCACGGCCTCGAAGACGTTGGGATGCACCATCCCGCTTCCCATGATCTCCATCCACCCCGTGTGCTTGCAGGCGCTGCACCCCGCGCCCGCGCAGATGCGGCACGACACGTCCACCTCCGCCGACGGCTCGGTGAAGGGGAAGAACGACGGGCGAAAGCGCGTCTTGGCGTCGGCGCCGAAGAAGCGGCGCACGAACTCGCTGATGGTGGCCTTGAAGTCGGCGAAGGTAATCCCCTCGTCCACGGCCAGGCCCTCCAGCTGCGCGAACGCCGGCGCGTGGCTGGCGTCGTACGGGTCGCGGCGGTACACCATGCCGGGAACCACCACGCGCACGGGCGGCTGGAAGTGCTCCATCACGTGCGCCTGCGCCGGCGACGTGTGCGTGCGCAGCACCACGCCGTCCTGCAGGTAGAACGTGTCGTGCATGTCCGCCGCGGGGTGGTCCAGCGGCGTGTTGAGCTTGCTGAAGTTGTAGTCGACCGTCTCCACCTCGGGCCCCGCCACGCGGCTGAAGCCCAGGTCGCGAAAGATGTCGCAGATCTCGTCGATCACCAGCGTCACGGGGTGCACCCCGCCCCGCCAGCGGGCGCGGCCCGGCAGCGTGAGGTCCACGCGCGGCCCCTCGTTCGCCGTGCCCGCGAACGCCGTCTCGCGCTCGGTGAGCAGCGCGTCGAGCGCCGCCTTGACGCGGTTGGCCTCGGCGCCCACCACGGGCTTCTCCTCGGCGGAGAGCTCGCCCAGGCGGCGCAGGATGGCCGTGATGCGGCCCTTGCGGCCCAGGTACTCGGTGCGCAGGGCCTCCAGCGCCTCGGCGCCGGACGCGGCGCGCATGGCGCTCGCGCCCACCGTCTCCAGCGCTTTCAACAGCCCGATCAGCTCGTCGACCGCCATCACTGTGTGCGTGTAGAGGATAGTGTGCTTCACGGCTCCCCAATTGAGCGAACCGTGCGTGGTTTGGCTACCCCGGCCGCAGGCGACGCCGGTGTGTCCAGCGCCCGTCCGCGAGATGCGTCATCCCGAGGAGCCGCCGCGCGGCCCCTGCCCGTGCGAGGATGATGGCGGCGACGAAGGATCTCGTGTCCCGGGCACAAAGCCGGCTTCGGCGCGCGGTACCGGCCTCACGTATCGCCGTTGCCCGCTATTCCCTATTCCCTATTCCCTGCCGTAAAGAAAGCGGCGCCGGAGGACAAACCCTCCGGCGCCGCAAAACCCTCCCGAGCTGCCAGACCTCAGGCAGCCAGGCTCGTCTTGGCGACGCTGGCAATCTCGCCAAAGGCGTTGGGATCGCGCACGGCGATGTCCGCCAGCACCTTGCGGTCGATCTCGATGCCGCCCTTGCGCAGGCCGTCCATCAGGCGCGAGTACGAAAGGCCGTTCATGCGGGCCGCCGCGTTGATGCGGATGATCCACAGACGGCGGAACTCGCGCTTGCGGTTCTTGCGGTCGCGGTAGGCGTACTTGTGGGCACGCTCCACGGCCTCCTTGGCCGTCTTGTACAGGTTCTTGCGGCGGCCGAAGTAGCCCTTGGCCTGGGCAAGGATCTGGTTCTTGCGCTTGAGGCGCGCAACGTTGGTGCTTACACGCGGCATGTCAGCCCGTCCCTTCTACAAAGTCGTAAGTGATCGGCGGAAGATTCAGGCAACCAGCATGCGCTTGACGCGCTTCTCGTCGGCCTTGGCCAGCATGGTGGTGCCACGCAGGTTCCGCTTACGCTTGGGCGACTTCTTGGTCAGGATGTGGCTGTGAAACGCGCTCCCGCGCTTGACGCGGCCCTTGGCCGTGACCTTGAAGCGCTTGGCGGAGCCGCGGTGGCTCTTCATCTTGGGCATCGTACTTCTACCTTTCGTCCGCCGCCGAACCGGCGGTGGGTTGGCTGGTCTGTTGCTGCTGGGGAGGCTTCGCCGTGGGGGCGAGCACCATCACCATGCTGCGGCCTTCGAGCATGGGGTGCGCCTCCACCTTGGAGACGTCCTGCAGCTCCTGAAACACCCGGTCCAGCACCTTGCGCCCGAACTCCGGATGCGCCATCTGGCGCCCGCGGAACATCATGGTGAGCTTGACCTTGTTCCCTTCCTCCAGGAACTTCTTGGCGTGGCGCACCTTGAAGTCGAAGTCGTGATCCTCGATTCCGGGGCGCATCTTGACTTCCTTCAGCTGCACGTGGTGCTGCTTCTTGCGCGCCTCGCGCGCCTGACGCTGCTCCTCGTACTTGAACTTGCCATAGTCCATGATGCGGCAGACCGGCGGACGTGCCATGGGCGCGACCTCGACGAGGTCCAGCCCCTGCTCTTCCGCGATCTCCATCGCCCGTTCGATCGGCAGAATCCCCAGCTGTTCGCCGTCCGTGCTGATGACGCGGACGGGGCTGATCCTGATCTGCCGGTTCACACGCACTTTCTCGTTGATACGCCGCTCTCCGGTTTCTCGGGGGTGTTGGTCTGGACCGCGAAAACAAAACGGACCTGGAGCATTCGCTCAGGTCCGTCCTTGCAAGACACAACGGCATACGTACCCCGTTCAGGGTACAGCCGTCGCGCATCGCGCGGACCTGGCAGCATCGCGCCGGGGCGCGAGCCATACAGGTGAGGGACCTGCCGGTCCCTGCTTTCCAGCAATTTGGCCGGGTAATCTAGCCACGGGGGGCGGGTCCTGTCAACGGGACGGGACAAACTTCTTGAACCGCCGGTTACGGGGGACAGGTTAGAGGGGATGGCCGGCAACCGCGGGCGCATCGCGGCGGGGCGGCACCCGGCGCGTGGCCGACCTCCAGCCTGAGCGGGTAAACCCGCCGCTGGGACAGCCATAAGCCTCGTCTCGGCTCGCGGAGCTCACCGAACAAGGCTTCAACGGACCGGAGGCCGTCCTGGTGCAGATCGGCAGCCTGTGCTGGGGCAGTCCGCGCAGGCGGACTTCGCGAACTTCCAGCGGCGAATTCATTCGCTCGGCGCGGGGGCGCGCGTGTCAGGATCGGCCCCGATTCGCCTCGGCGCTCGCTACTCCCGTCCCACGAACCGCGACAGCAGGCGCGCGAAGTCGCGGCGGTCCGCGTCGGGCCAGCCGTCCATGGCCTCGGCAAAGGCGCGGCGGCGCACGGCGCGGGCGGATTCCGCCAGGGCGCGGCCAGCATCCGTCAGGCGCAGGCCCACGCGGCGGCCGTCCGCCTGCGACGCCACGCGCTCCACGTAGCCCGCCTCCAGGGCCGACGCCACCACGCGGCTGGCCCGCGACGGATCGATCCCCATCCGCTCCCCCACCATCCCCACCGTCACGGGGCCGCCGCCCGCGTCCGGCCCCTCCTCCACGGCGTCCACCACGCCCATGTGCGACAGGTCCACGCCGCCGCCCAGCTCGCGCATCATCCGCGCGCCCAGGTTGCGCCGGCTCATCCCCCGGCGAATGCGGACGAAGGCGCGCTCGATGGCCGCAAGCGCCTCGTCCGCATCGGCTTTCGTCGTCTCCGCCTGTCGTCGCTCGCTCATGCGTGCAAGCTACCGATTGACTCGGGCCGGGAGCAAGTATATGCTTTCATCAATTATTTGCTTTTAGCACACAAACTGTCGAGGAGACGCCCATGCGGGAGCTGACCATCGTCGTTCATTGGCTGCACGTGCTGGGCGGGATCGTGTGGTTTGGCGGGCACCTGTTCACCTCGCTCGTCATCTGGCCCGCGCTGCTGCGCCGCCCCGCCGCGGAGGCAAAGGCCGTCAGCGACGCGATGGCGCAGCCGGCCATGCGTGTCATGGGACCGGCGGGGCTGCTCGTCCTGGTGCTGGGGATCGTCCGGGGGACGGTGCTGGGACCCGTGCGATCGTGGGAGATGCTCGTGGGCACGGCGTACGGGTGGACGTTCGCCGCCGCGTTCCTGCTGACGTTCTTTTTGATGGGATACGGCGGGTCCATGCGAAAGGAGATGGACGCCCGCGTGTGGGACGGCGACCGTTTCGCGCCGGGCGCGGCGGCGTGGTTGCGGCGGACGGCTGCCGTCAACCTGGGCGGCCTGGCCCTGATCCTCGCCTGCATGGTGCTGATGCGCTTCGGCCTGTGATGCCGCTACGCCCACGAGAGCGTCATCCTGAGGGAGCGCCGCGCCTAACATGAATGCGCATAGGACTTTGGCGCGACCGAAGGATCTTGCATGCGAAGCGTGAGGCTGACTCCTATCCGTGAAGCCGGCTTGTCGCTTCGCGGGCAAGATCCTTCGTCGCCGCCGGAGAATTCGTGTAAATCAGGGATTGCGCGGCGGCTCCTCAGGATGACACGCCCGGACGTACAGGATGACAACCTCGGGGCGCGAGGGTTCACACGGGTTGCGCGCGGGCGCGGGCCAGCTCGGCCAGGAGGGCGTCCGCGCGGGCCAGCGGCGCTCCTTCGGTGACGACCTCCGACATCGGCGGCTCGACGGGGTCGCGGCCCTCGCGCAGGGCGGCCATGCGCCCGCGGACGGCAGGGATCTGCCGCCGCAGCGCCCCCTCGTCCACCGGCGCCGTGTGGAACAGGACGCGCGCCACGAGACGGTTGATCCAGTAGCGCGCCGTGAGCGCCAGCACCATCTGCCGCTGCAGCGCGCGCGACCGCCGGCCGGGCACGCCCGTCGTCAACGGCAGCAGCGCCGTCCGCAGCCCGCCCGTGGCGCGGTCCAGGCCGTGGACGGCGTTCAGCACGGACGCGTCGGCGCCGGCGGGACGGCCCGCGGCGGCGGCCAGTGTGTCCAGCAGCCCATCCACCGCGCCGAACCAGCCCGCGAACGCGTCGTCCACCGTCCTCGTCGTCCGCTCGGGGAAGATGAAGTACGCGGCCACGGCGCCCGCCATCGCCCCCACGGCCGTCTCGGCCAGGCGCAGCAGCATCACATGCAGGGTGAGCATCCCCATCAGGTCGTACATCAGCGCGAACAGGATGGTGATCATCCCCACCATGGCCACCTGGCTCGTCTGCAGCATCCAGTATCCCACGAACAGCAGCGGGAAGATGATGAGCAGCTCCAGCGCGCCGCGCCCCGCCAGCAGGTAGCCCGCCAGCATCCCCCCGACGATGCCGGCCGCCGTGCCCACCGTCCGCTCCACGGCCCGGCGCAGGGTGGCGCCGCGCGAGCTGGTGTTGACGAAGACGATGTACGCCGCGATGGCCGCCCAGTACCAGCGGTGCGGCGACAGCAGGTGCCCGATGGCGATGGCCGCCGCGCCCGCCACCGCCACCTGCAGCGCCGTCCGCGTGGCGCCCTGCGCGGGGGGCGGCGGCGGGGCGGGCTGCGGCGTGGGCAGGGCGGGAAGCCCGCCCTCGCCCTCCGGCGCGTCCTCCTCGAACCCGTCGCGCGCGCCGGGAAGCTCCGGCTCCGGCCGGCCGTCCACGACGGCATCCAGCGCGTCCAGGTGCCCCCGCATCCGCTCGGCGGGGTCGAAGGGCGGCAGGGCCAGCGCGGCGGCCGGCGCGTCGCGGCCCTCCGTGGCCTGCAGCACGCGCAGGTGGCTGAGCGTGACGACGGCGAACAGGTGCCGCTGAAAGCGCCGCGGCTCCGGCACGGTCTCCGGCGTGTCGCGCAGCAGGTCGTGCAGGGGGAGGACGGCCTCATCCACGCGCACGGCCTGGTCCGCGAGGGCGGCGCGGCGGCGCGGATCGGCCGCGTGCAGCGCCAGGGTCCTCGTCCGCGCGCGCAGGGCCACGAGCAGGCGGCGCAGGCGGCGATGGGGCGAATCGCGCAGAAGCAGCACGCGGACGATCGCCGAGACGCCGATGCCGGTCGTGACCGCCATCAGCAGCCACGGCAGGCGGTCCACGTGGGCCTGCGTAAAGAGCGCGAAGAAGAAGGTCATGAAGCCCACCATCCCCAGCCCGCGCCACCGCGGCCCGTATCCGCCCGCCCACGCCGCGGCTGCCATCACCGCCACGAAGCCCGCGTAGCCCAGCAGGGGATGCGGCGACACGAGCGCGCCCAGCGTGACGGACACGCCCGCGATGAGCAGCGCCAGCGCCGCCGTCCGCAGCTGCTCGCCCGCGGTCAGCCCCGTGATGGCGAGCGCGGCCGGCATGGCGACGGACACGCCCAGCAGGCCGACCGTCGGCGGCTGGCCGGCAGCCTTGGCGAGCGGAAAGAGGAGCGCGAGCGTGAGGGCGACGGACAACGTGGTGCGGCCGGCGACGTACGTGCGCTGCAGGCCGGGATCCGCGGCCAGGAGACGGTGATACAGGCCGCGGAGCATCAGCGGATCACAGGCTTGGACGGGACGATTTCCGGCATGCGGGGCAGACGGAGCAAGATCGGTGCTCCGCCCGCTACCAGTCGCGGATGCCGGAGATGCGCGCCTGGTCGCGCTTGAGCTGCTGCCGCTGGATCTGCTGCTCGCGCGCCTCGGCGCCGGCCAGGATGCGCTCCGCGCGCTCCGGCGTCATGGGCTGGTTGCCGCCGCTGGACGCCTGCCCCGGTTTTGGCTGGGGGCTGGCGGGCGACGGCGGCCCTTCGCCGCCCCCGCCCTGGGGCGAGTCCTTCTCGTCCTCGTCGCCGCCCCCGCCGCCGCCCTGCTGGCGCAGCAGGCGCTGGGCGAGCTCCAGGTTCCACTTGGCGTCCGCGTCGCCCGGATTCCGCATGAGTGCGCGGCGGTAGTGGCCGATGGCGCGCAGCAGCCGCTCGCGCCGCTGCGCCTGGGGCACGCGGCCGGCCGCCACGGGCGCGAGGTCCGCGTTGCCCGCGTTGTACTCCGCGCGGACGGGCAGGTCCGCGCGGCCGCGGAGACGCGCGGCGGCCTCCAGGTGCGGGCGCGCCTCCTCGTGCCGGTTCAGCCGCAGCAGCGCCGTCCCCAGGTTGTAGCGCACGGTCGCGGACGAGTCGCCGTCCGCCAGCGCGCGCCGGTACGCGTCCGCCGCGCGCGCGTAGTCGCCGCGCCGGAACGCGCGGTCGCCCTCCGCCAGCGCCCCGCCGCCGATGAGCAGCGCGAGGCCGAGGATCGCGATCGGACGGATCATCGGACGCTCCCGATGGAAAGAGCGATCGATCGGCCGCTCCCGCTGGAAGGAGAAATCGAGAAGACAATGGCATCCTGCACGGGTGGCAGTCTCCGCGCGGGCGCCCCCTCCGCTCGCGTAGGCTCGCACCTCCCCCAAAAAACCCTGGGGGAGGTTGAACAGCGACGGACCGTGCCGGTGGCGTGGCACTCGCCCGTGCCGGACAATCCGCGCAGGCGGATTTCGTGCATTTCCCGCGGCGAATTCATTCGCTCCGGCGGGGGCGCCGCGGCCACGTTCTCGATCTCGCTCCTCATCATCCCTCCCTCCGTGCCCTGCCCCGCTCCGCCAGCGCGTCCGCCACGATCAGCAGCAGCGCGAGGGCAAGCGGCCAGCGGTAGCGATTGTCCGGCAGCGACTCGCCCCGTGCGCGCGTGGCGCGGCCGCCGCGCGCGGCCGCGGCGGCCAGCGTGGAGATCGCGCCGGCGTCCGTCGACCGCGTGAAGGTGCCGCCCGTCTCCCGCGCGATGCGCTGCAGCGTGGCCGCGTCCAGCCGCGAGGTGGCCACCAGGCCGTTGGGCTCGCGCTTGTAGCCGATCCGCTTTCCCGACAGCGGATCGACGTCCGGCACCGGCGCGCCCGCCGCCGTCCCGATGGCGACCGTGTGGATGGGCACGCCGCGCCGCGCGGCATCCTGCACCGACAGGTGCACCATCCGCGGCGGGTCCAGTGCCTCGCCGTCACTCACGAGCACGATGGAACCGGGCGGACCGCCGGCGGACTCGGGCCCCAGCAGCCCCAGCGCCTGCCGCAGCGCGGCGTAGAGCGACGTGCCGCTCTGGTTCACGATCTCCGGCGACAGCGCGTCCAGGTACAGGTGCAGCGCGGCCCCGTCCGTCGTCAGCGGCGACAGCACGTGGCCGCTGCCGCCGAACGCCACGAGCCCCACGCGCCCACCGCCCAGGCGGTCCACGAGCGCCCGTGCCGCCGCGCGCTCCGCCTCCAGCCGGCTGGGGCGCACGTCCTCGGCCAGCATGGAGTTGCTGGCATCCAGCACCAGCACCACGTCGCCCCGCGTGCCGTCCGGCTCGGCCGCCGGGCCCCAGCGCGGGCCGGCCGCCGCCACGCCCAGCAGCGCCGCCGCGGGCAGCAGCAGGGCCGCGCGGCGGACAGGAAAGCGGCGCAGGTCCGTCCCCGTCAGCCGGCGGACGAGCGCGGGGTCGCCCAGCGCGGCGCCCACTTCGCGCCGGCGCCGCCACCACAGCAGCAGCCCGATCCCCACCAGCGCGGGGAGCAGCGGGATCAGGTGCAGCAGGAACGGGTCCGCCCAGCGCACGCTCACGGAACCCGCCCCCAGCGCGTGGCGCGGAACAGCCACTCCGCGATCAGTAGCACCGATCCGGCCAGCAGGAACGGCAGGTACCAGTCGCGCGTGCGGTGATGGCGGCGCGTGCGGACGGGCGTGCGCTCCAGCCGGTCGATGTCGTCGTAGATGCGGCGCAGTGCCTCCGTGTCGCGCGCCCGGTAGTAGCGGCCGCGCGTCGTGGAGGCGATGTCGGCCAGCAGCTTCTCGTCCACCACCGTCTTGGCGAGGGCATAGCGCACGCCCACGCGGGTGATGGCCACGGGGACGCGCGCCACCGTGTCCGCCCCCATGGCGATGGTGTAGACGCGGATGCCCAGCGCGGCGGCCGCCTGCGCGGCCTGTCGGGGGTCCACGTCGCCGCGGTTGCTGGCGCCGTCGCTCATCAGCACGACCACCTTGGAGCGCTCCTCGGCCCGGCGCAGGCGCGCGGCGGACGCGGCCAGCCCGTCGCCGATGGCCGTGCCCTCGCCCAGCGTGCCGCTCTCCAACCCCGCGACGGCCTCGGCCAGCACGGTGTAGTCGCGGGTGAGCGGCACGCGCGTCATGGCCTCCGCCGCGAACGCCACGAGGCCGATGCGGTCGTGCTCGCGGCCCTGGATGAAGCGCGCGACGGTCTGCTTGGCCGCGCCCAGCCGGTTCCGCGGGCGCAGGTCCTCCGCCAGCATGGACTGCGACACGTCCACGGCGAGGACGATGGCGATCCCCTCCGACGTCTCTTCCACGATGCGCGCGCCCGTCCGCGGCCCCGCGAGGGCCAGGACGAGGAGCGCGAAGCTCGTCCCGCGCAGGACGTCAGGAATCGGCCCGGCCCAGCGCCCGCGGCCGCGCGCCGCCTCGTCCAGGGCACGCGCCGGGGCGAACGCCACCGCGCCGGACGGACGGCGCCGCATCCACCGCATCCACGCGGGGATGAGCAGCAGAAGGAGCAGCATCCACGGGGCCGCGAAGCCGATCGTCATCCGCCGGCCTCCGCGAGCGCGGGTGCGGCGGATGCGGGCCGCTGGAAGCTGTCGATCCACCGCCGCGCGGCCTCCCAGTCCTGCAGCGCCCGCGCGGGCGACGGCGGCCGGCGGGCAAACTTGGCTAGGTCGGCCCCCGTGAGCGCGCGCTCCAGCGCCTCGACGTCTTCCCCCCGCGCGCCGGAGCGAAGGAGCCGATCCAGCAGCTCGGACGTCGTGAGATCCGCGCCCAGCCGCGGGTCCGCGACGGCGGCGAAGTCGCGGAGGATGGCGCTCGTCCCGGCCGCGAACGCCTCCGTGTCCGCCTCCAGCAGGCCGGACGCGCGCAGCCGGTCCAGCTCCGCCAGCGCATGCTGCCGCGGATCGACGGGCAGTGTGGCGGATGGACGACGGCGGCGGCGCCAGAGCCAGAACGCGAGCAGGGCCAGCGCGGCGAGCACGGCGGCGGCGATCCAGAGCCACGTCCAGTCGCGGCGCGGCGTCTCGACGATGTCCTTGGGCGGGCGCGGCTGCGCGGAGTCCGCCGGCAGCACGGCGCGGACGGCGGGAAGCGGGAGCTGGATGTCGATGGTCCGCGCGGCGCCGGACGGCAGCGTGACGCGGGCCTCGGCGCGCGCGCTGGCGGCGGGGTCGGTGACCCACAGCACCATCGTGGCGACGGCGCGCTGCACCCCGGCCGAATCCGGCGGATACGCCCGCGCCGCGCCGACGGCCTGGTACGCGCCGTCCGCCGGGTTGGGCACGGCGAGCGAGACGGTGGATCCGGCCGGCACGCGCACGAACACCGCCGCGCGAAACCGGTCGCCCACCGTCACCGTGTCCGGATCCACCCGCATCCCCACCACCACGACGGAATCCGCCCCTCGCGCGGACGGAGCGGGCTGGGCGGATGCGAGGGATGGGATCGCGAGGAGGAGGGCGATCAGCGCGAGCGCCATCGCCGAGCCGAGCGACTGAAGTCGCCGCAACGACTGCGGAAAGCCTCGCAAACTGCGCGAGGCTTCAACTGCGAAGACAGTGCGGGTTTGCCGGGCTCCTGCACGGGCGGGGCGCCCCTCCCCCGGCCCCTCCCCGCTCGTTCCTCGCGGAGAGGGGAGAACCCCTCGCCCGTTCGCCAGGTGTCGCGGATGGGAAAAATCTCTCCCGTGCAGTCCGCGCAGGCGGACTTCGTGCCTTTCCAGCGGCGAATTCATTCGCTCCGGCTGGGCGCCGGCAACGACGGGCACGATCCCGCCTCGGCACGTCGTACCTTCGTACCGCGTACCTTCGTACCTCGTACCCACGTACCCGCCGTTCATCGCCGCAGCCGGCGCTCCCGACGCCGGAAGAACGACAGCACGGACGTGGACACCACGCCGTCCGTGCGCAGCTCGATCTCGTCCATCCCCAGCCTGCGGAACAAGCGCCGAAGCTCCGTCCGCTCCGATTGCGCCTGCTGGGTGAACCGCTCCGACGCCACGTCCGTGTCCACGTAGACGGCGCGCCCCGTCTCGGGGTCCATCACACGCAGCACGCCCACGTCCGGCACCTTCGCGTCCGCGGGATCCGCCAGGACCACGGGGATCACGTCGTGCCGCAGCGCCACACCGCCCAGCGCTTTCTCCAGCCGTGCGCGTCCGCCCTCCGGCATCCGGAAGTCGCTCACGAGAAAGACGATGGACCGCGAGCGCAGCACCCGCCGCGCGTGCTCCAGGGAGCCGACCAGATCCGTCCCCCGCCCCTCCGGCTGAAAGACGAGCAGGTCGCGCAGGATGCGCAGCGCGTGGCGCCGCCCCTTTTGCGGCGGCACGAACGTCTCCACGCGGTCCGTGAACACCAGCAGCCCCACGCGGTCATTGTTGCGCACGGCCGACATCGCCAGCGTGGCAGCCACTTCGGGCACCATCTCGCTCTTGGTGCGCCCCCGCGTGCCCCACCGCTGGCTGGCGGAGAGGTCGACGGCGAGAAGGACGGTGAGCTCGCGCTCCTCCACGTACTTCTTGACGAACGCGCTCCCCGTGCGGGCGCTGACGTTCCAGTCGATGGTCCGCACGTCGTCGCCGGGGACGTACTCGCGCACCTCCACGAACTCGATGCCCTGCCCCTTGAACACGGAGTGGTACTCGCCCGTGAACTGCGACGCCACGAGCCCGCGCGTCCGCAGGTCGATGCGGCGTACCTGGCGCATGATGTCCGCGAGTCCCGGCGGGGGCGCTCCCAATGCGTCCGGATCGGCGGCGGGAGCGGACGCGCGGCGCAGGCGCGAAAGGAACGACATGGGCCGTCGGATCAGGGAACGCGGACGGCCTTGAGGACGCGGCGCACCACGTCGTCCGGCGTGACCTGCTCCGCCTCGGCCTCGTAGCTGGTGAGGATGCGGTGGCGCAGCACGTCGGGGGCGATGGCCTTTACGTCCTCGGGCACCACGTAGCCGCGGCCGCGCAGGTAGGCGTGCGCCCGCGAGCACGCCGCCAGCGCCAGCGTGGCCCGCGGCGACGCGCCGTACTCGATGAGCGGCGCCAGGTCCGCCGCGCCGTACTTCTTGGGCTCGCGCGTGGCATGGACCAGGTCCAGGATGTAGTCGGCGATGCGGTCGTCCAGGTACAGCCCCGCGATCTGCTCGCGGGCCTGGAGGATGTCGGCGGGCGTGGCCACGGGGCGCACAGGGATGTCGTCACCCCCGCCGCCCATCCGCCGCAGGATCTCCTTTTCCTCGTCCCGCGTGGGGTAGCCCACGCGCACCTTGAGCATGAAGCGGTCTACCTGCGCCTCGGGGAGCGGATACGTCCCCACCTGCTCGATGGGGTTCTGCGTGGCGAGGACGAGGAACGGGCGCGGCAGGGGGTACGTCTCGCCGCCGATGGTCACCTGGCGCTCCTGCATGGCCTCCAGCAGCGCCGCCTGCACCTTGGCCGGCGCGCGGTTCACCTCGTCGGCAAGGACGATGTGGGCAAAGATGGGCCCGCGGTGGGGGACGAACTCGCCCGTGCGCTGGTTGTAGATGGTGGTGCCCACCACGTCCGCCGGCAGCAGGTCCGGCGTGAACTGCACGCGCGCGAACGACGCGTCGATGCTGTCCGCCAGCGTGCGCACGGCCAGCGTCTTGGCGAGCCCCGGCAGCCCCTCCATGAGCACGTGCCCGCCCGTAAGCAGGCCGATGAGCAGCCGCTCCACCATGTAGTCTTGCCCCACCACGCGGCGGTGCACCTGCGTGGCGACGTGCTGCAGGAACTCCGCGCGCGGCGGCGCGTCCGGCGGTGCGAAGGGCGACGGCGATGGCTGGCTCATTCGGCTCGGTCGATGCGGATCGGTCTGTGTGGATACGACGGTTCATCACGGGAGGCACGGCTCCGGTGGCGTTCAGGCCGGATCCGTGCCGATGGGCGGAGGATCTCGCGCGCGCGGAGGGCCCCCTCCCCCCGAACCCCCCTCCCCCGCTTCGCGGGGGAGGGGGAGAACTACGGCTCCGTGCTCGACTTGCCCCCGCGCGCGGACCTCGCCCGCTCGCCAACCCCTCCCCCGAAGTTGGGGGAGGGGTC
>NZ_DASURI010000718.1:0-14025 GCF_036280135.1 Longimicrobium sp. | reverse complement strand
CGACCTGACGACGGTGGACCCGTTCGCGCTCCTTTCCTACCTGCGCGCCACCGGCGACGGCGGGACGGGGCTGGAGGCCGGCCGCGCGGCCGCGGACCGCTTTCGCGCGGGGCGCTTTATCCTGGGCACGGTGGTGGAGGCCGGCGGCACGCTGCACCTGAGCGCCGCCGTCTACGGGGCAGACGGCCGCCGGCTGGCCCGCGCGGAGGCCGCGGAGGTGCGCGAGGACAGCCTCTTTGGCGCCGTGGACGCGCTGGTGCGCACGCTCGTGGCGCAGGGGATGAACACGGCGCCCGAGCAGCTGGACCGCACGGCCGCGCTCACGACGGCGTCGCTCCCCGCCCTCAAGGCGTACCTGGCGGGGGAGCGCGCCTTTCGCACGGGCGAGTTCGCGCGGGCGGCGGACGAGTTCGCGCGGGCCGTGGCGGGCGACAGCGCGTTCGCCGTGGCCTCGTACCGGCTGAGCGTGGCGCAGGACTGGGCGGCGGAGGACGGCAGCGCGGCCGCCGCGCGCGCCCAGCGCATGAGCCACCGCCTGCCCACGGCGGAGCAGTCGCTGCTGCGGGCGCGCCTCGCATTTCGCACGGGCAACGCCGCCACGGCCGAGGCGCTGCTGCGCGCCCTGGTGCGCACGCGGCCCGACAACGTGGAGGCGTGGAACGATCTGGGCGAGGTGCTGCACCACCGCGCCATGTGGCAGGGCCGGACCATGACGGAGGCGCACGCCGCGTGGGAGCAGGTGCTGGCGCTGGACCCCGCCAACGTGAGCGCCCGCGTGCACCTGGCGCACATCGCCGCGCTGCAGGGCCGCGCCGGCGAGGTGGACGCGCTCGTGCGCGACCTCGCCGCGCGCAGCCCGGGGCACGAGGCGCTGCAGCGGTTGCGCACCCTGCGCGCGTTCGCCAGGGGCGACGCGGCGGGGCAGGAGGCCGTCGTGCGGGCCCTGCGCGCGCAGCGTCCGCACGGGCCCAACGACCTGCCCGCGTGGGGCGCCGCGTGGCGCACGGCGGACTTCCTGGAAGACCCCGAGGCCGGCTACCGCATCGCGGGCGTGCTGGTGGAGCCGGGCCGCGACGCGCAGAGCCGCCTGGTGGGCCACGCCGCCCGCGCGCACATGCAGATGGCCCGCGGCCGCTGGCGCGACGCCCGCGCGCAGGCGGACTCCGCCGCCGCCGTCGATCCGGCCTACGCCGCGCGGACGTGGGCCTTCCTGGCCGCGTTCGCCCCCGCCGAGCTGCCGCGCGACGAGTACGCGCGGGCGTACCGCCGCCTGGCCGCCACCCCGCTGCCGGCCGCGCGGGGCACGGGCGGGCCCGTGGACGAGGAGCGCGGCCGCTTTCCCGCCGCCCGGCACGCGTACCTGCTGGGCGCGCTGGCCCTGCGCATGGGCGACACGGCGGAGGCGGTCCGTCGCGCGCGGGCCCTGGACGCGCTGGCGGACACCACGACGGCCGGCCGCTTTGCGGACCACCTGCGCCACCAGCTGCGCGCGCGCATGCTCTCCGCCGCGGGCGATACCAAGGGCGCGCTGCGGATGGTCGAGCAGGGTTGGCCCGCGCCCGTGCCGGCGCTGTTTGTGAAGGACGATTCATATAGCACGGTGGCCGAGCGCTACTTCCGTGCGCAGCTGCTGGCCCGGGCGGGGCGCGAGCGCGAGGCGCTGGCGTGGTTCGGCAGCCTTACGGAGGACATCAGCCGCGGCATCGTCTTTCCTGTTGCGGCGGAGATGGAGGAGGGGCGCGTGCTGGAGCGGATGGGGCGGCGCCGCGAGGCGGCGGAGCACTTCGCGCGCTTCGCCCACCGCTGGCGCGCCGCCGACCCCGAGTTCGCCGCCGTCCTGCGCTACGCCCGCGACCGCGCCGACTAGGGCACGGCCGCTCCGGTTCCGGACGCGTCCGTGCGCTCCACGCAAAGGCGTTCAGAGAACGCTTCCGCCACCCCGGCAGAAAGCGTCATCCTGAGGAGCCGCCGCGCGGACCGTACCCGTGCGTGATGCATGGCGGCGACGAAGGATCTTGTGTCCGAACCACGAACGCCGCCTCCGTGCGCGGTGTCTGCCTCACGAATCGCACGCAAGATCCTTCGTCGCGCCCGGAGAGTCGCGCGCGAATAAGGTTCCGGGAGGGCGCTCCTCAGGATGACGCGTGTCGCGGATGGATATGCATAAACCCTGATATCCGCCGATTGGCCACAAAGCAGAAGCGGCTCCCCGCGAGGAGAGCCGCCTCTGACAGTGGTCCGTCATCCGGTGCCGTGCCGGCGCCGGACGCGCATCACATGCAGATCTTCTGGTACGGGTGCGACTCGCGGCAGTTCTCGTACGAGCCGCACTCCCAGATGTCCGCGGTGTCGCCACAGGGCTCGGGCGAGGAGATGTCCATCACGGCCACGTCCGCCTCGTCCTTGCGCTTGACCGGCTCGAACGCCTCCACCTTCAGATCGCCGACGTGCAGCTTCTTCTGCGTCATGGGAGGACTGCCTTTCCGCTGGGGTGATGGAGCTCGCCGGGGAGCAGGGCGAGCCCAGTCGGGCCGATGATTGGCCCGTGAGCACTCGTACGATCAAACAGGTGGAAAAGTTCCGAGTTACGGCGTAATGCAATCGGATGGATGGCGGGCCTTCTTTTGGCACGCGCTTTCCCGCATCGACCGTGACGATCAACCCCAACGGCACCGGTATGGCGGATACGCTGCTCCGAATCGCAACCACGCTGTCGACCGCGCTGCTGGCGCCCGTGCTGGTGGCACAGGGACGACGCGTGCGCCGCACCACGCCACGCCTGCCCGAGGCGCCCGGTCCGCGCGCGGGGGAGATCGGTGGAGACGGCGCGCCCGTGCGGCTGCTGGTGCTGGGCGAGTCGACGGCGGCGGGCGTGGGCGCGGCGGATCACCAGGAGGGGCTGGCCGGGCAGGTCGCGCGCGGGTTGGCCGCGGAGACGGGCCGGCCCGTGCGGTGGCGCGTGCTGGGCCGCAACGGTGCCACGGCCGACGCCACGCGCCAATCGCTGCTCGCGCGCGCCGCGGACGTAGAGGCGGACGTGGCCGTGATCGCGCTGGGCGTGAACGACACGCTGCGCCTGCACGCCCCCGCGCGCTGGGCTGCGGATCTTCGCGCGCTGATCGACGACGTGCGGGCGCGGTGCGGTCCCGTGCCCGTCATCCTGGCCTCCGTGCCGCCCATGGGGCGGTTTCCCGGCCTTCCGCGGCCGCTGCGGACCGTGCTGGGCCTCCGCGCGACGGTCCTGGACCGTGCCGCCGCGCGCCTGGCGGCGGGGATGGACGCCGTGCATCACGTCCCCGTCCCCCTGCCGCCGGAGGACGAGGCACGCTTCTTTTGCACGGACCGCTTTCACCCGTCACCGTACGGCTACGCGTTGTGGGGCGCCGCCCTGGGCCGCGCCGCCGCCCGCGCGCTCCGCTGATCCGCATCCTCCGAAAGCGCCGGCATGGAAGCCGGGGCGCGGCACGGACCGGGGTACTCGCGTTAGTGGTGCAGGAGCGGTTCAGCGACATCTTTGGCGCCATCGCGGTGATGCGGCCCGATGGCACGGAGCGGCGCATCGTCTCGCCCCCGGGCGCCCTGTACGCGCAGTCGCCGCGCTAGTCGCCGGACAGCCGCTGGATCGTGGCCGCCGGCAACCACGTGCACTGATCGGCATCGGGCGGATCCGCATCGCGGGTCTCTGCGGCATAACAAGCGGAGCACGGCATCCTTGCCGTGCTCCGCTTCTCAATGGTCCCGCTGACCGCGCACCCTGTCGGTGCAGCCCCGCGCGTCCATCGCGTAGCGCGAATTCCTTCGAGATCAGGTGGACGGCGATCGGTCCAGTGAACTGGCGGATTGTGTATGCAATCCGCAACTTTGGGCCGTGCCGGCATCTCCGCCGGACCACAGCTGGTGCACGCCGACTCGGAAAGACTGGACACCATGAAGAAGACTTTCGCGTGGGGGCTCGTGATCGCGGTTGCACTCTCCGCGTGCGGCGGGCACGAGCCGGGTCGGATCACCGCGCCCGAGCAGCCCGCCTTCGATGGGGGTGGTGTCGGGTTCGGGTCCGGGCACCGCACCGACACGACCGGCGTCACAACGACGAACGCCACCGCGGGAGAGGGCGATGGCGTAGTAATCGGGTCCGGTCATTGAGCCGCCCTGCGCGGGCGCCACGTGGCGCCACGCCATCGCTTCAGTCGCTGGACCACGTAGGCGGTGGTGGCCAGCAAGGCACGTAGCCCGGGATCTTCATCGCCCGGACGCACGACGCCAGGGCTGCGCGTCGAAACGTCCGCGTGTACTCGGTCAGCCAGGCGCGCCGCGAGCGCGTTCTGTGGTCGCGCTCGCGATTCGCCGATCAGCTGCTCGGCCAGCGCCCACTCGCCAAGGTGCTGCGCGCCCGCGGCACCGTACGCCAGCGCAGCCGCGCTGGCGTAGGGCAGGTGGTCAACAAGCTCCTGCACGCGCGCGAGTGCTCGTTCATACGTGGCCCGGTCCTGCGCACCCCCTGACACCCAGGCCAGAATGGCCCAAAGCTGAAGCTGCTCGACCGGGGCACGCAGGTGAACCTGCACCTCACGCAGGATGGTGACTGCCTCCGTGTAAAACCCGTAGCGCCCCAGCAGGAGGCACAGATCGGCCGCGAAGTACGGAAAGCGCGCGGCGTGCACCGGATAGATCTTCGCGGCCCGCTCGGCCCACACGGCTGCCCGGCGCAGGTTCTCCGACAGGTAGCTCAGGAAGAAGGCGTCGTGAAGGGCTTCTCCCGCACTCTCCCTCAACCCGTTGCGTCGCGCTGTCCTGCCGGCGCGACGAATCCAGATGAACGCACGGCCAAGATCGCCGTGGTCGCGGTAAAGGTTCCCGAAGCCCAACAGGCCGTTCACCTGCTCGAGCGCGTTCCCCGCGCGACGTGCCAGGCCCGCTCCACGTTCGTACCAGAGCTCGGCACGCTGGCGCTCTGCCGCCCGGCGACACGCCCGCCCGGCAAGGTTGGCCATCTCGGGGTCACTGGGCAGCAGATGAGCCGCGACCTCTGCGTATGCGACGGACGTCACCGGGAGAGAGTGATTCTCGGCCCACTCGGCGATGGCCCTGCAGACCCGCGCAAGGTCGTATGAGCTCACGCCCGCCGGATCATTCACCAGCCGGGAGAGCAGCATGACGCCCTCCAGGACCGGACCGGGCGCATCGGGAACCGGCCACGCGGCCCGGGCGTGAGGAACGAAAAGTCCGCTTCGCTGGTCCGCGGGAGTTTCCGCGAACAAACGAACATTGTAGAGATCCATGAGCAGGCGCGCGCCCAGTTCACCTTCGACCTCGTCGAGAATCGTAAGGTCCGGCAGCGGCCAGTTTGGCGTTGCCGCCACGCTCCACGGTCCGCTCCGCTTCTTCTTCGTCTGAGGGGTCGTGGGCGGCATGAGCGGTGGACAGGGTCACGAATTGCTCACAGGATGCGACAGTTTAGATGGTGTTTTCGGTTTGTGCCACCGCGTGCGGCTAGTTGCCGGACCCCAACATGTTCCCGGATGAAAACCGTACTGGTCCCTTCTCCTTCCTGAATGCCGCTGCCGGAGGTGGCGCATACCCGGAATTGGCTGCAGGCTCGCTCGTGTTGCGCGCGTGCTCATGCTCCCGTGGGCGGGTCCGTTCGATGTTCTCCTTGGGTGACGCCAGGTGTCTCGCTCCCTTCCTCATGTCTCCAGCCCCCCTGCCAGGTTGTGTCTGATCCCGTCGGTCTCCGATGCGTGACCACAGTCGCCTGAGCGTGGAGCACTCCGAAAGTCCCTAAAACTGGGAGCTCGCACTTGGTTCAGGAGATTGGGTTTTGGCGTGTTGGTGCGCGCTTGTGGACGCAGTTACCATCCGTGCGCCGGGTCCGCCAATCCGTGCCGCACGGAGGGTGTGGAAGGGCCGTGCGGGGCCGTTTCGGTCGGAGAGGAACGATGTACAGAGCCTGCAGGGAGTGCGCGACGAGCAAGGATCCTCCATCGCTGGACACGATCCGCGCGGAGGTGGCTCGCGAAGTGGACGCGAGGGGGATGTCGGACGTGGCGAGGGAGATGTGGTTGGGCACCGGGCCGCTCCAGGTGTTCCTCCGCGCCGGACGCTCTCAGCCGCGCACGGTCACGCGTCTGGACCAGTGGTACCGAGCCCGCAGGAACGCGGCAGATGGAGATGCGCTGTGAGGCTCCGTTCGGTGGGAACTACGTGCGTCTCGCGGTTCTCCATCCGGCACGGCAGGAAAAGAGGCTTGCATGTATAAACATTTCAAGCTGCCGCGCTGGTGGCCCACGTCGGGCAGCCGCCGCTCCGAACGAGCCATGGGCGATCTGGACGACGTGCTCTACGGCCTTGTGGCCGCCAGCGGGCGCGCGGCGCGGAGGGCGGCGACCTGACGGCGCTGCTGCAGGCCCGCAACCCCAACGGAACGCCGTACTCCGACGCAGCTGCGCGACGAGCTGGCCACCATGATCATGTCCGCCGTCGCTGTCACATCGGGGGATCGGATGCGTCTGTGATCGCATCGGGTTCCCCGCGCCGCATCCGGTCGAGAGATTCATCGACGTCGATCGCGGCCGCGGGGCGGGGCCGGCGAACGGATGCGATCTCCTGGACGGAGCGGACGATGAGGATCCTGCTGACGGGTGGTACGGGCGGGTTGGGGCGCGAGCTGGTGCGCGCGGCGGAGGGGGCGGGACACACGGTGCGCGTGGCCAGCCGCCGCGCGTGCCCCGCGGACGCGCCGCCCGCGCGCGAGTGGGCGCGCATGGACGTGGAGACGGGCGACGGCGTGCGCGACGCCCTGGCCGGCGTGGACGCCGTGATCCACGCCGCCAGCGATCCGCGCCGCCACGCGGTGGTGGACGTGCGCGGCACCCGCGCCCTGGCCGATGCCGCGCGCGAGGTGGGGACGCCGCACCTGGTCTACGTCTCCATCGTGGGCATCGACGGGATTCCGCTCGCCTACTACCGCTCCAAGCGGGAGGCGGAGCGGATCGTCGAGGGCGTCGGCGTGCCGCACAGCATCCTGCGCATCACGCAGTTCCATTCGCTGGTGGATGCCATGCTCGCCGGATTCGCCCGCGTCCCCCTGCTGTTCCCCGTCCCGACGTCCTTCCGCTTCCAGAGCTGCGCGACCTCCGAGGCGGCGGACCGGCTGGTGCGCGCCGCGGAGGCCGGTCCCGGCGGGCGGCTGACGGACTTCGGCGGGCCGGAGGTGCTCACGCTGGGCGAGATGGCGCGGGCGTGGAAAGCCGCGCGCGGGATCGGCAGGCCCACGCTGCCGCTGCCCGTGCCCGGCGGCCTCGCGGCTGCCTTCCGTGCCGGTCGCAACACGCTGCAGGCCGAGGGCGGCGAGCGCGGCACCGTCCGGTGGGAAGACTGGCTCCGCGCTCCTTCCGCGGACGCGGCATCCTGAGGCGCCGTCGCGCGGACCTCGTCCGATCGCGAGTCCATGACGGCGACCAAGGATCTCGCGTCCCATCCACGAGGCCGGCTCCCGTGCGAGGAGCCGGCCTCGCCACATCAGGCGATGCCGATCCGTCGCGTCTCCGCTATCTTCCCCGTCTGCCCGCTTTCTCTCCTGAACGTTTCTCCCTGGAAAAACCGATGGCCCGGATCGAGATCCGCGTTCCCGCGCTCGGCGAGACGATATCCGAGGCGGTGGTGTCGCGCTGGTGCCGCCGGCTCGGCGAGTACATGAGGCAGGGCGACGTGCTGGCGGAGCTCTCGACGGACAAGGTCGACGTGGAGGTGACCGCCCCCGCGGACGGCTGGCTGCTCGTGATCCACGCCCCCGCGGGCGCCACGGTGGCCGCGAACGAGCTGGTCGCGGAGATCGACACGAAGGCCGGCGTCGCCCCCGCGCCGATCGCGATTCCGCGAGCGCCGGAGATCCGCTGCCTGCGCTGCGCCGTCCCGATGGAGCCGGCGAACACGCTGCCGCTCGTGAGCCGCGTGCGCCTGTTCGTCTGCCGCACCTGTGGCCGCGTGGAGATGATCGCCGAAGATCCCGCTTCGTTCTGAGCCCGAAACGAACGCAGAGTCCCTCGTCACGCGATGAAGTACTCCGCGTCCTCTGCGGCTCTGCGTGAGAAAACGCAGGAAAAAGCTGCCCGACGGCAAGAACCCCGGTTCCGTGCTGGAACCGGGGTACTCTGCTGCCTCTGCTCCCTCTGCGTGAGAATGCAGTTCAGCGTTTCTTGCCCAGGATCGTCCCCCGGCAGCTGGATGCCCCGCAGTGGCAGGGAAAGCGTGCCTTGAGCCTGGCCGTGTGGCGCTGGGGGAGGATGTAGTTGTAGTCGTACGCCAGCTCCTCGCCCGGCTCGATGTCGCGGAGGCTCTCGATGAAGATGCGCCCGTCCTCCTCCACCGCCTCGCAGTTGGGGTCGCACGAGTGGTTGATCCACCGCGCCATGTTCCCCCCGAACGAGGCGTCGATCATCGTGTCGTCGTCCACGGCGAAGAGAAACGTGTGGTGCGCGGCGGACTCGTCGTCCGGGTAGCGGCGGTCCGCCTCCGCGTTGGAGATGCGCTCGCCGCGGTACTCGATGACGCGCGTGTCGGCGGGGATGGGCGCGCGGGCGTACACGCCCTGGCCGTGGATGCCGGAGCGGCGCAGCGACAGAAAGCGCCGGACGGGAAGGACGTGTCTTCGCATCCGGCGATTCTATCGCGCCACGTGCGCAAGCGGGAGGGGGCGGATGCGCCCTAGTCCGCCGCGCGCAGGTACTGCACGGGCCACGGTGCCGGCTGGCCCAGGGCGCGGGCCGCGTGCAGGGGCCAGTACGGGTCGCGCAGCATCTCCCGCGCGAGCAGGACGACGTCCGCGTCGCCGCGGCGCACCAGCTCGTCCGCCTGGCGCGGGTCCGTGATCAGCCCCACGGCCGCCGTGGCCACGCCCCCGCGGCGCCGCACCTCCGCCGCGAACCGCACCTGGTAGCCCGGCCCCACGGGGATCTTCACCCCGGGAACGAGCCCGCCCGTGGAGCAGTCCACCAGGTCCACGCCGCGCGCCGCCATCAGCCGCGCCAGCTCCACCGACTGCTCCAGCTCCCATCCCTCGTCCGCCCAGTCCGTGGCGGAGATGCGGACGAACAGCGGCAGTTCGTCGGGCCACACCCCGCGCACGGCGTCCACCACCTCCAGGGTCAGGCGGATGCGGTTCTCGAACGATCCGCCGTACGCGTCCGTGCGCTGGTTGCTCAATGGTGACAGGAACTGGTGCAGCAGGTAGCCGTGCGCGGCGTGGATCTCCGCGACCTTGAAGCCGGCCTCCAGCGCCCGCCTGGCGCCCTCCGCGAACGCGCGCACCACGCCGTGGATGCCGTCCTCGTCCAGCGCCTCCGGAACGAGCGAGCGCGAGCCGAACGGAATGGCGCTGGGTCCCCACACGGGCCGCCATCCGCTCTGCTCCACGTCGACGGCCTGCCCGCCGTCCCAGGGCGCCGCGGTAGACGCCTTGCGCCCCGCGTGCGCCAGCTGGATGCCGGGCACGGCGCCATGCTGGGCCATCAGCCGCACGCACCGGGACAGCCCCTCCACGTGCTCGTCCGTCCAGATGCCCAGGTCGCCGGGGGAGATGCGGCCGTCCGCCGTCACCGCCGTGGCCTCGGTGATGATGAGCCCCGCGCCGCCTACCGCGCGGCTGCCCAGGTGCAGGTAGTGCCAGTCGTTGGCGAACCCGTCCGTGCTGGAATACTGGCACATGGGGCTCACGCCGATGCGGTTGCGCATTTCCACGCCGCGCATCCGCAACGGTGAAAACAGTCCGTGCTCGCTCACCCGTTCCGCTCCTTTGAGTATCCGATGTTCCGATCACCGCGTCCGCCGGGGCAACCGGTGCGCCATCCCCCGATCACCGATCCGGACGGGGCACCTGGATGACGAGGCTCCTTGCGTGCGGTGCGGCGCGGAGGCAGCATTGCTCGCCCGCAGCGCATCACCCGTCCCGTCTTTTCCATGTCCGGCCCAATTCCCCCGATCCGCATCTCCACGGACCCCGACGAGATGGACGTGGACGCCATCCACGCGTTCCTCGGCGGTGAATCCTACTGGGCGCGGGGCATTCCGCGCGAGACGGTGGAGCGCTCCATTCGGAACTCGCTCTGCTTCGGCGTGTTCGATGCGGACGATGGCGCGCAGGTGGCGTTCGCGCGGGTCGTCACCGATCGGGCCACGTTCGCGTACCTGGCGGACGTGTACGTGCTGCCGGCCTTCCGCGGTCGCGGGATCTCGCGCCGGCTGATGGAAGCCATCACCGCCCATCCCGACCTGCAGGGCCTGCGTCGGTGGATGCTGATGACGCAGGACGCGCACGGCCTCTACGCCCGCTTCGGCTTCCGTCCGCTGGCGCACCCGGACCGCGCCATGGAGCGCACCGATCCGGACATCTACGTGCGGACACCGACGCAAGACTGATCGTCGCGCTCCGTTCGCGCCTCGTCCGACGATTCCTCATTCATCCGCCCTAATGATCGACCTGCGCACGCCGCTCTCGCTCCGCACCTCGTTTGCGTTCCCGCTGCAGACAGCGGAAGCGCGGCGCGACGTGCTGGTCGGCGCGGCGTGGCTGCTGGTGCCGTTCGTCGGCTGGCTGATGAACATGGGGCATCGCGTGGTGATGGTGCACCAGATGATGGCCGGCGAGCCCGCCTGGCCCGCGTGGCGCCGACCTGGCCAGCTGTTGCGCCACGGGCTGATTACGTTCGGCGGGATGGCGTACTACTACCTGCCGGGCGCAGCGCTGGCGTGGCTCGGCTGGTGGATGGATTCGATGCCGATGATGGCGGCCGGCGGCGCACTCATCGTCCTGGCGACGCTCGCCATCCCCGGCTACATGACGCACTACTGCCGCGCGTTCGATCCGCGCGAGATCTACGACCCTGTGCGCGCCCTGTCCCGCGCGCTGCAGGGCGGCCGCGCGTACTGGCGCGCGTGGGGCATTGCCCTGTGCGCCCTGGCCCTGTCGTTCGTGGGGCTGATCGGGCTGGGTCTCGGGTTCCTGGTGACGAGCGTGTGGTTCTGGCAGGTGGCGGGCTTCAGCTTCGCGCGCGTCTTCTCGCAGAGATACATCTTCGATGCGGCGAAATGGAGCTCGTGTTCCAGTATCACGAGAACGCCCGCATCCGCACGCCCAACCCGCGCGCACACGCCGCCCTCCACGTGATGGTGGAAACCCAGGCGGCGCTCGCGGACGAAACGCCCGTCGCCGAGGCCATCGTCCGGCTCATGGGGCAGGGGCTCAGCCGGCACGACGCCCTGCACGCCGTCGGCTCGGTGCTGCTGACGCACATGAACGAGGCCATGGCCACCAACACGCCCATCCGCGTCGCCGCGTACTACAAGGACATCCGCGAGCTCACCGCCGAAAGCTGGTATCGCGACTACGGCCTGGACGCCGGCGAGGACTGATCGGCATCCATCCGCCGCATCCGATTTACGAGGGTTCCCGTTGCCCGGGAACCCTCGCTTTGCGTACCGACGTGGTCGGCCTCTGTGCGGGATCTCCCGGCGGATAGGCGCGGCGACGTGCGGTGATTCGGCACGGGGCATCAGGATTCGCCGCGCCGCAGGTCGGGGAGGTTTCCGCATCGTTGCGGCGCCGTGTCGGGAGCATCTTGTCAGCAGGATGCAGGACACACGTCACCCGACAGACGGAAGGCAGCCCATGCGTACCCAGCACCCCCGGCACACCCGGATCCTCACCTGGCCGTTCCGCAGCCTGCTCACGTCGCCCGTGTGGCTGGTGCTGCGCCTGTACCTGGCCTCGGTGTGGCTGCAGTTCGGCATCGGCAAGATGCGCGGCGGATGGCTGGACGGCGACGGCCTGCACGGGCTGCTGAGCGCCGTCGCCGCCGGGCAGACGCCTGCGCCGTTCCCGTTCTACGCGCGCGTCGCGGAGCTGCTCGTCGGCACGGGGATGGACCGCGTGCTTTCCATCGTCATCCCGTTCGCGGAGCTGGCCGTCGGCCTGGCGTTTCTCACGGGCGTGCTGCTGGTGCCGGCCGCCATCGGCGCCATCCTGCTCAACGTGAACCTGGTCCTCTCCGGCGTGGCATCCCTCCAGTTCGACGGACGGATCATCGCGCTGCAGGTGCTGCTCCTGCTCGCTTGGCGGGTGGCGGGATACCTCGGCCTGGGCACGCTCGTCCGGCGCGGATGGCGGCGCGATGGGCACGGACATGGCCCACTCACCGGCACCACCTGATGCGCGCTTGCGAGCGGCGGGTGCAGGTCGCGATCATAGGAGCGGACGAGGGATGGCGATCACGGGGAGGATGCGATGGCGGAGAACGGGACGCAGGCGGCCAACGAGGTGAGCGACGAGGCGCTGGTGAACGCGACCGGTCGCTCGTGGGAGGAGTGGGCGGCCGTGCTCGACGCCCGCGGCGCGGCGGAGCTGCCGCACGGAAAGATCGTCGCGCTGCTGGCGGACGGGCTGATCGAGAGCAGCTGGTGGCGGCAGACCGTCACCGTGGGCTACGCGCGGCGCAAGGGAGCGCGCGCGGTGGGCGAGACGGCGGCCACGGGGTTCCAGGTCGGCGTGCGGCGCACGCTGCCGCTGGCACCGGCGGACGCGTGGCGGCTCGTCACCTCGCCGGACGGCGTGCGCGCGTGGCTGGGCGACTCGCGCGACCTTGCCTGGGAGAGGGGCGCCGCGTACACGGCCGCGGACGGCGCGTCCGGCGAGGTGCGCGTCATCAAGCCCGACAGCCACGTCCGCGTCACGCGCCATGCGCCGGGCCGGGAGCGCGCATCCACCATCCAGGTGCGCGTGATCCCCGCGGCCGCCGGCACGACCCTCTCCTTTCACGAGGAGCACCTGCCCGGCGCCGACGCGCGCGAGGAACGCCGCCGCCACTACGACGCCGTGCTCGATCGGCTGGCGGAGCTCGTCGGCGCGAACGAGTGATCGCCGCCGGGGCAGGACGTGAATCGAGGCGGAGCCTGTCACCGGGCTCCGCCTCTTGTTTATTAGCCCGATCCGCCGCACGCGCCCCAGGTGAGGCATCATCTCCCCGTTCGTCCCGCGCGTGTCCCGCCCGCGGGGCGTACATGCCGGGTGGAGGGATGGAGGCGCATCTGCTCTATCCTGCTGATCCGCAACGGTTTGTCCGGCTTCGTGGAGGCGTGCCGGGGCGCGGCGCGCTTGGTGCCCATGGGGTGGGCACGCAGCCGGAACGATCCGGCTCGCATCCACCGAATCAGCTACGCTTGAGGTATAGATCGATGTCCAAGTCCAAGCTTGCCGCTCCGCAGATGGTATCCAACAGCCGGATGCTCTACACCAGCTGGATCCCGGCGGACCCGCGTGCCGCCGCCCAGCTGCTTCCGCCCGCGCTCAAGCCGGCCGCCAACGGCGCCATCTACATGAACCAGTACGTGGTCGATCGCGCCGAGCAGACCACGGGCTTCGGCGCGTACTCGCTCACGTACCTGGGGCTGGACGTGGACGGCCACCCCGCGCCGGACGGCGTGACGCCGGGCCGCTTCTTTACGCACTACTTCAACTCGTCGGAGGTGGTGCGCGAGTACGCGTCGGAGCGCGGCGTGCCGGCCTCGCCGGGGCGGACGACGCTGGAGGTGAACGGCGGCGTGCTGACGGCCACGACGTACGTGGACGAGCGGCCCATCATCCGCACGACGGCCGAGGTGGGCGACCAGGCGGACATCGTGCTGGCGGGCCACCTGCGCTACATCACGCAGGTCAAGGACCGGCTGGTGAGCGGCAACTACCCCTACATCGGCGAGCTGGTGAGCCGGTTCACGGTGCGCTCCATCGAGTTCCTGGAGCCGCTGCACCCCGTGTACGCGCTGCGCCCCGCGTCGCCGCTGCAGGTGGTGGCCGGCAGCAGCTTCTACGCGCCGCGCGACTCGTTCGTGTACCCCGGCGGCGAGTACGACATGGGCCCGGCGGATCCCAAGGAGAAGAAGCACGAGCACCACGTCCAGGTGCCGAGTCTGGCCGGGGTCTGACGATCGACGGAGGGAGGATGGACGGCCGGGGCCCGTGCGGCGCCGGCCGTCCGT
>NZ_DASURI010000717.1:0-8497 GCF_036280135.1 Longimicrobium sp. | reverse complement strand
AGGGGGGCGCCCCGCCTGCCGCCGGACCTCCCCCCTCGTGCACGAGTGCCGTGCCGTCACTTTCGCACTTTCGCACTTTCGCACTTTCGCACTTTCGCACTTTCGCACTTTCGCACTTTCGCACTTTCGCACTTTCGCACTTTCGCACTTTCGCACTTTCGCACTCTCGCACTCCCGCACTCTCGCACTGCCGTCACGCCCCCATCAGCCCCGCGGCCTCCTCCTCCGACAGCGCCTCCAGCTCGGCGATGATGGCGTCCTCGATGAGCTGCGCGAACTTCGCGATCGTGGGCGCCTCGAAGATGGACTGCAGCGGCAGGTCCAGCTGGAACTGGTCGCGCACGCGCGCCACGATCTGCGTGGCCAGCAGCGAGTGGCCGCCCAGGCCGAAGAAGTCGTCGTGGATGCCCACGCGCTCGATCCCCAGCAGCCCCTGCCACAGCGCCGCCAGCGTCTCCTCCACCTCGTTCGTGGGAGCGTGGTACTCCACGTCCAGCTCCGGGCGCTCATAGAGCGTTGCGCCGGGTGCCGCGTCGGACGCGGCGCGCGCGGCGGCGGCCAGGGCGCGCACGCGGGCCTCCACGTCCGTCACGGAGACGACCACCTGCGGCTCGCCGGCCAGCGCCAGCACGGCGTCCACCGCGGCCGGCACCTCGTCCGGGGCGATGCCCTCCTCGCCCGCCTGGCCGCCCGTCCAGTGGTCCCAGTCCACCGCCGTCCAGCGGCGTGCGGCCGCGAAGCCGTCGCTCAGGGCGTGCGCGGCGGCCATCCGCACCCGCGCCACGGTGCCCGTCACCCCCGCGATCGTCACGTCCACGAGGACGTGGCGAACGCCCCGATCCTCCAGCGCCCCGGCCAGGGCCATGTGCCGTGCCTCGTGATCGGCCAGCGCGGCCGTCCACTCCGGCGTCCACGACGCGATGCCCGCGAACTCGCCGATGGACGCGCCGTGCGGGGAGAAGATCACCGTCTCTAGCGATCCGGAGCGGTCTTCCACGGACGCGAGCGCATCCGCCAGCGCGGCGGAATCCGCGGCGTCGGCGCGGAGGGCCAGCACCTGGGCGCCGCGCGCCTCCAGCATCCGCGTGAGCTCCGCATCGCCGTCGTCCGGCGTGACGAGGGCGATGCGGACGCCGGGGCGCGCCAGGGCGAGCGCCAGCCCGCCCATCCGCCCTTCCATGGAGCCCACGAGGACGAACGCCGACCCGTCCCGGACGGCGAGGGCCGGGGCGGACGGGCGGACGGCGCGAAAGCCGCGCGTCCAGCGGTGCCGCCCGCGGAACGCCACGTCGAAGTCCGCCGCGTCCGCCACGGCCTCGGCCGCCACGCGCGCCGCCGTCCCGGGCGATGCGTCGCCGGGGGCCACGTCGATGGCGCGGCAGCGGAGGGCGGGATACTCCTGCGGCACCACGCGCGCGGCGCCCAGCAGCGCGGCGGCAGCCGGCGACACCTCCTCGTCGCCCGTCACGGCGTGCGCGCCGGCCGTGAGGACGACCAGGCGACCCTCGCCCGCCATCGCCATGGCATCCGCCAGCAGCATCAGCGTGCCGAACGCGCCACGGGCGTCCTCCAGCGCGCCGGCAAAGATCACCACGTCCGGGACGAGGCCCGTGTCGCGGAAGTCGGCGCCCAGTGCGCGGAAGTCGTCGCGCGAATCCATCCGGGCGTAGTAGGTGCGGCGGCCGGCGCTGTAGCCCGCGCCCGGGTGCAGCAGCGTCACGCGCTGCCCGGCGCGCTCCAGCGCGGACTCCAGCCGGTCCGTCAGCGGCCCCGGCGCGCCCACGAGCAGCACGCCGTGCCGCTCCGGAGGCGCCGACGGCGACGCCGTCCGCGTCCACGTGGGCAGGTAGGTCCAGTCCGCCGGGTCCGCGCGGCGCGACAGGTCGTCGCCGGACGCGGCCCGATCAGCCAGGGCGGACGGCGCGGGCGCATCCACCCAGTAGCGCTGCTTTTCCCACGGGTACGTCGGCAGCTGCACGCGGCAGCGGCGCTCCCCGGCGCGGAACGCCGCCCCGTCCACCGCCACGCCCGCCACCCACAGCCGGCCGACGGCCTCGGCCAGGAACTGCGCGTCGGGCTTGCGGTCGTACGCGTAGCGCAGCGAGGGGACGATGGCGAGCGGCGCCTGCTCGTCCTCCGCGGGCGGGCGCTGGCGGACGAACGTGGAGAGCGTCTGCCCGGGGCCGACTTCGATCAGGACGCGGCCGGGCTCGCGCAGCAGCTCGGCGATGCCGTCCGCGAAGCGCACGGTGCCCAGCAGGTGGCGCGTCCAGTAGCCGGGATCCGTCGCCTCGGCGTCGCGGATCCACGTCCCCGTGACGTTGCTGATCATGGGGATGGACGGCGCGCGCAGCGTCGTCCGGGCGATGCGCGCGGCGAGCTGCTCCGCCACGGGCGCCATCATGGGCGAGTGAAAGGCGTGCGTCGTGGCCAGGCGCCGCGCCGTGTGCCCCGCCGTGACGATGCGCTGCTCGGCATCCGCGATCGCTCCTTCGGGGCCGGAGAGGACCGTGAGCCCCGGCGCGTTGACCGTGGCGACGGCCAGCTCCGGGGTGAGAAAGGCGCGCGCGGCGGATTCGTCCAGCGACACGGCCAGCATGGCGCCGGCCGGCAGCGCATGGATCATCCGCGCGCGGTCGGCCACGAGGGCCAGCGCGTCCTCCAGGGGCAGGATGCCCGCGATGCAGGCCGCCGCGTACTCGCCCAGCGAGTGGCCGATGACGGCCTCGGGGACGACGCCCCAGCTCATCCACAGCTTCGCCATCGCGTAGTCGATGACAAAGACGGCGGGCTGCGCCAGCTCCGTGCGGTTCAGCCGGTCCGCGGCGGGATCGGCCTCGTTCGCGCGGCCCAGCATCCCCCGCAGGTCGATGCCCCCGGCCGGGGCCGCGTCGGACGGAGCGGGGCCGGAGAAAATCGCCTCGCGGATGTCCATCCCCAGCAGCGGCTGGAGGATGCGCGCGCAGGCGTCCACCTCGGCGCCGAAGGCGGGCTCGGCCTCGTACAGGCCGCGCGCCATGTTGGGGTAGTGGTCGCCCAGGCCGGGAAAGAGGAACGCGACGGAACGGCTGCCGCCCTCCGCCAGCCCCGCTACCGTGCGCTCCGGCGCCCGCTCGCGGAGGAGCCTGGCCGCATCCTCCCCCTCGCGGACGACGACCGTCCGCCGGTACGGGAACGCGCGGCGCCCCTCGATCAGGGTGAACGCCACGTCCGCCAGTGGCAGCTCCGGATGAGCCGACAGGTGCTCGGCGAGCCGGTCCGTGGCCGCGTCCAGCGCCTTTGGCGACCGCGCGGACACCCGCAGCGTCTGCCAGGGACGCGAGGGACCCGAAGGCGCCACCGGCGGCGCCTCTTCGAGGATCACGTGCGCGTTGGTCCCCCCGATGCCGAACGAGCTGACGGCGGCGCGGCGCGGATGCCCGTCCGTCTCCCATCGGCGGAGCTCGCCGGAGACGAAGAACGGACTGCGCTCGATCTCCAGCTTGGGGTTGGGCGCCGTAAAGTGGACGGTGGGCGGGATCTCGCCGTGCTCCAGGGCCAGGACCGTCTTGATGAGCCCCGTCACGCCGGCGGCCGTGTCCAGGTGGCCCACGTTGGACTTGACGGCACCCACGGCGCAAAAGCCCACGCGGTCGGTGTGGGCCCGATACGCGCGGGTGAGGGCGGCGATCTCGATGGTGTCGCCCAGGTCCGTGCCGCTGCCGTGCGCCTCCACGTAGCCGATGGTGTCGGGGTGCACGTCCGCCGCCGCCAACGCCTCGCTGATGACGGCGCTCTGCCCCTCCACGCCCGGCGCCGTGTAGGCCACGCGGTTGCCGCCGTCGTTGTTGACGGCGCTCCCCTTGATGACGGCGCGCACGGGGTCGCCGTCGCGCAGGGCGTCGGCCAGGCGCTTGAGGACGACGACGCCCACGCCGCTGCCGCTGAGCGTGCCGGCGGACTGGGCGTCAAAGGCGCGGCAGTGCCCGTCGGGGGAGAGGATGCTGCCCGGCGCGTGGACGTATCCGCTGTCCTGGGGGACGAGGACGGAGGCGCCGCCGGCCAGGGCCATGTCGCTCTCGCCGCTCAGCAGGCTCTGCACGGCCAGGTGCACGGCCACGAGCGAGGTGGAGCACGCCGTCTGCACGGAAAGGGCGGGGCCACGCAGGCCCAGCTTGTACGCCGTGCGCGTGGCGATGAAGTCCTTGCCGCTGGCCAGGTTGCTCTGCATGGCGCCCACGGACGCCATGAGCTCGGCGTTGGGGCGCACGTGGCTCTCGGTGTACATCGGCGCGCCGGCGCCGGCGTACACGCCCACGCGGCCCTCCACGCGCTCGGGCGCCCAGCCGGCGTTCTCCAGGGCCTCCCAGGCCACCTCCAGGAACAGCCGGTGCGCGGGCTCCAGCACCTCGGCCTCGCGGGGCGAGTAGCCGAAGAAGCCCGCGTCGAAGGTCTGGATGTCGTTCAGCCGGCCCGCGGACGGCACGTAGCCGGGGTACGCGATCACCTCGTCGGGGACGCCGGCGGCGCGCAGTTCCTCGGGGGTGAAGTGCGTGATGGTCTCGCGGCCGGCGCGCAGGTGGTCCCAGAACGTGTCCAGGTCGTCGGCGCCGGGCACGCGCGCGGCCATGCCGATGATGGCCACGTCGAACTCGCCGGCCTGCTGCGCGGGGTCATTGTACTGCTCGCTCATGGGATATCTGCGACCGGTCGCCCGGTGGTTTCTCGTTTCAGGACGATAATCTAATCAAACCGGCGCCGGCTGTCTGCCGGGGACCGACCGGATTTCGTCACGATTCCGAACTTCGTCAGGGTGGACGACGCCCCTCGCCGGCAGCCGAGCGCCCCAGGGTGGACGACGGCCCTCGCCGGCAGCCGAGCGCCCCCCATCCCCTGCCCTTCCCCCATGAACAGAATGGGGGAAGGGGGATCACGGCCCGTGCACGATGACTGGCAGTCCGCCGGCCCGCGGAGGGCCCCGCCCCGGCTTCACAACGCAGTTCAACCTCCCCCAGCAGTTTTGGGGGAGGTGGGCGAGCTCCGCGAGCCCGGAGGGGGCGCTCGCGCGGAGCCTGCCACACGCTTGGATCCAACCCGTGGACCGTGAACTCGTCGTGGACGCGAAGGTCAGGGACGCGAGGAACGAGCGGGGTGAGGGCCTCGCCGCTGGCCCGCCGCGCCCGCCGGTGCTAAATCTCTCGCGTCCCCCTACGTCGCACCCGCACTGCACCGCATCCGCATGCGCTCCATCCTTTCGTTCCGCGCCCGCCGCGGGCCGCACCCGGCCGTGCTGGCACTGCTGCTGCTGTCCGCCGCGCCCGCCGCCGCGCAGGGCCGCGTGGACTACGAGATCCGCTTTCCCAACCGCGCCCACCACGAGGCGGAGGTCACGGCCACGTTTCGCGGCGTGCCCGCCGGCCAGCCGCTGCAGGTGCGGATGAGCCGCAGCTCGCCCGGCCGCTACGCCCTGCACGAGTTCGCCAAGAACGTCTACAACGTCCGCGCGACCGACGGCGCCGGCCGGCCCCTCTCCTTCACGCGGCCGGACCCGCACGAGTGGGACTTTGCCGCGCACGACGGCACCGTCACCGTGCAGTACACGCTCTTTGGCGACCGCGTGGACGGCACCTACGCCGGCATCGACGAGACGCACGCGCACCTCAACATCCCCGCGACCTTCATGTTTGCCCGGGGGATGGAGAACGCGCCCGTCCGCGTGCGCTTCGAGCGGCCCGACGGCTGGCGCGTGGCCACGCAGCTCGTGCCCACGGCGGACTCCGCCGTCTTTACCGCGCCGCACCTGCAGTACTTCATGGACTCGCCCACGGAGGTGGGGCCGTGGGACGTGCGCGAGTGGACGGTGGAGGGGCCCGGCGGCCGCCCGTCCACCTTTCGCCTGGTGATGCACCACCGCGGCACGGCCCAGGAGCTGGACCGGTTCGCCGAAAAGGCGCGCGCCGTCGTCGCCGAGGAGATCGCCCTGTTCGGCGAGCCGGCGGGGTACGACTTCGGCACGTACACCTTTCTGGCGGACTACCTGCCGTGGGCCAACGGCGACGGCATGGAGCACCGCAACAGCACCGTGCTCACGTCGTCCGGCTCCCTGGCGCAGGCCGAGATGGGGCTGCTGGGCACGGTGTCGCACGAGTTCTTTCACTCGTGGAACGTGGAGCGCATTCGCCCCGACGCGCTGGAGCCGTTCAACTTCGAGGAAGCCAACATGAGCGGCGAGCTGTGGTTCGCCGAGGGCTTCACCAACTACTACGACGACCTGTTCATCCGCCGCGCCGGGCTGTACACAGACGAGGAGTACGCGCAGATCACGGGCGGCATCGCGGCCGCCGTGACCAACGCGCCCGGCCGCCGCTTCTTCAGCGCGGTGGAGATGAGCATGCAGGCGCCGTTCGTGGACGCCGCCGCCAGCATCGACCCGCAGAACCGCGGCAACACCTTTCTCTCGTACTACACGTGGGGATCGGGGATCGGGCTGGGGCTGGACCTCACGCTGCGCTCGCGGTTCCAGGGGGTGACGCTGGACGACTACATGCGCGCCGTGTGGCGCGAGTTCGGCCGGGCGCAGACGGCGGAGCAGGCGCCCGCGCGGCCGTACACCGTGGCGGACCTGCGCCGCGTGCTGGGCGAGGTCACCCGCGACACGGCGTTCGCCAACGACTTCTTTCGCCGCTACGTGGAAGGCCGTGAGGTGGTGGATTTCGGCGCGCTGCTTGCCAACGCGGGGTTCCTGCTGCGCAAGTCGCAGGCGGGCCGGCCCGTGCTGGCCGTGCAGCTCGAAGACGCCGAGGGCGGCGTGATGGTGGCCGGGTATCCGCTCGTCTTCAGCTCGTTCTACGCCGCGGGGATCGACAAGGGCGACCTGATCGTGTCCATGGGCGGCCGCCCCACGCCCAGCACCGAGGCCCTGCGCGCCGTGATCAGCGAGCACGCGGCCGGCGACGTGGTGCCGGTGGAGTTCATCGGCCGCGGCGGGCGCCGCACGGTGCAGATGACGCTCACGGAGAACCCGTCCATGGAGGCGGTGACGTACGAGAGCGCGGGGATGCAGGTGACGCCGCGGATGCGCGCCTTTCGCGAGGCCTGGCTGCGCTCGCTGGCCGGCCGATGAATCATCGAGGACACAGGACCATGCGACCCATCCTTTCCCTTGCCGTTGCCGGTGCCCTGCTGGTGGGCATTGCCGCCGCGTGCGAGCGCGGCAACGGCGCTCCTCCCACCGAAGAGTCGGAGACCATGGAGCCGCCGGCACCCGTCGCGAGCGTGGAGCAGGTGCGCAGCTATCCGCACGACTCCACCGCGTTCACGCAGGGCCTGGTGTGGCGCAACGGCCGCCTGTACGAGAGCACGGGGCGCTACGAGCAGTCCACGCTGCGCATCGTGGAGCTGGAGACGGGGCGCGTGCTGCAGCAAAGCCGGCTGGGCGGGCAGTACTTCGCCGAGGGCCTGGCCGCCGTGGGCGACACGCTGTACCAGCTTACCTGGAAGGAGGGCGTGGCCTTCATCTGGGACCCGCAGACGCTGCGGCAGATCGGGCAGGTGCAGTACAACGGCGAGGGGTGGGGCCTGGCGTCCGACGGCCGCCGGCTCATCGTGAGCGACGGCAGCAGCTACCTGAGCTTCGTCGATCCCACGACCTTTCAGCTGGACACCACGCTGCGGGTGATGGACGGCAGCCGCCCCGTGGACCAGCTGAACGAGCTGGAGTGGGTCAAGGGCGAGGTGTGGGCCAACGTGTGGCACACGCAGCGCATTGCCCGCATCGACCCGGCGACGGGGCGGGTAAAGGGCTGGCTGGACCTGTCTCCGCTGATTCCGCCCTCGACGGACCAGGAGGCCGTGCTCAACGGCATCGCGTACGACGAGGCCGCGGACCGGCTGCTGGTGACGGGCAAGCTGTGGCCCGTGCTCTACGAGATCCGCGTCCCTTCGCTGAACCTCGGCAACGGCAGCGCGTCGTCCTCCGCCCCCGCCCCCGCTCCCGCGACGCCGGACAGCGCCGCCGCCGGCTGAGGGAGCAGGCGCGGCGCCGCCACCGCGCCGCCGGAGCGAATGAATTCGCCGCTGGAACGTCGCGAAGTCCGCCTTCGCGGACTGCATGGCCGCCCTCTCCTCGTGCGGCCGGCATCAGCAAAAGCCCCGGTGATGACGCGCGTCATCACCGGGGCCTTTGTCTTTCTCCGACCGCGGTCCCCCGGAAGCGTCATCCTGAGGAGCCGCCGCGTGAGCCCGGTCAGCGCATGATCCATGGCGGCGACGAAGGATCTTGCCCGCGAAGCGACAAGCCGGCTCCGGGGCAGGGATCCGGCCTCCCGCATCGCGCGCGAGATCCTTGCGGTCGCGCCCGAAGCCTTGTGCATCTTTGAGTTCGCGCGGCGCTCCCTAAATAGAAAGTCAGGGCCAGGCTCGTGCGTGGAGGCGTGCCCCGCGCGAGCGCCCCCTCCGGGCTCGCGGAGCTCGCCCACCTCCCCCAAAAAACCCTGGGGGAGGTTGTACGGCGCGGCTT
>NZ_DASURI010000716.1:0-2344 GCF_036280135.1 Longimicrobium sp. | reverse complement strand
ACAGCATTCCCACACGGGGCCTGCGGCCAACGGAGTCAACGGTTTTCTTTCGATCCGGTACCGTTCCCTCCGTTGGCCGCAGGCCCCGTGTGCAATTCTTCCGTAGAGCTATCTCACGCGCAGCAATCAGAGTTTACCCGGAACCAGTATGAGAGGGGGTTGCCAAACATCGCGCTTCGGAATGCGTCATCCTGGGGAGCCGTCGCCCGTGCGCGCCGGGCCCGAGAGCAACTCAGCGCGCGGGCGGGATCCCGCACTCCGGCGACCCGATTCTTCGGGCGGCGCCATCCAGCACGCGGAGGGATCCAGACGGCGCCTTCCCCAGAATGACAGCGCGGGTGGGAAACGGCTCCATACCCATCCGGGAATCGTCCCGTTTCGATCAGTGCTCGCCGCCCACCACGCTGAGCCGAAAGTCGAGGGGAAGGGTCCGGGAGGGGCGCAGCACCTCGCCCAGCCGCCGGATCCCGTCGCCGATCTGCCCGGCGCTCACGCGGGAAAAGTTCAGCCGCAGGGCGTTGCGGCCCCGCACGCCGCCCGCCGCGCAGAACGCCTGCCCAGGGACGAACGCCACGCCGGCCTCTTCCACGGCCCGCCGCAGGAGCGCCGTCGTATCCACCCCCTCGGGCAGGGTCACCCACACGAACATCCCCGACGCGGGGGCGTGCCAGCGGGCCTCGGCGGGAAAGTGGGCCTCCAGGGCGGCCAGCATGGCGTCACGGCGGTCGCGGTACTCCGCCCGCAGCTGTGACAGGTGCGCGGAGAACGCCTCGCGATCCAGGAACGCCGACAGGGTGCGCTGGGCAAAGGTGCACACGTCCAGGTCGCCGCCCTGCTTGAGGATGGACAGCCGCTCCACCACGTCCCGCGGCGCCACCACCCACCCCGTGCGCAGGGCCGGCGCCACGATCTTGCTGAACGAGCCCACGTACAGCACCCAGCGGGGATCGAACGAGCGCACGGCGGGCGGCGCCTCGCCCTCCAGGTTCAGCAGCCCGTACGCGTCGTCCTCCACCACGGGGACGCCGTGGCGGCGCGCGGCCGCGGCCAGGCGGCGTCGCGCCTCGGCGGGCATGCTGCTGCCCAGGGGGTTGTGCCCCTCGGGGATGGTGTAAATCAGCACGGGACGCTCGCCGGACTCCAGCAGGGCCTCCAGCGCGCCCACGTCCATCCCCGTCCGCGGGTCGCAGGGCACGGTGAGCACCCGCGGCTGCAGGGGGCGCAGGGCGTTCACCATCCCGTCGTAGGTGAGCGCCTCGGTGACCAGCGGGTCGCCCGGCGACACGAGCAGCTGTCCCAGCAGGCACATGGCCTGCTGGGCGCCGCTGGTGATGAACACCTCGTCCTCCGCGCACCGCACGCCGCGCCGGGCCATGAGCTCCACCACGTGGCGGCGCAGGTCCCCCAGCGGCATCCCGTACTGCAGCGCGTCCGGCTCCGTCGTCAGCACGTGGCGCGCGGCACCCATGTAGGCGGACACGGGAAAGAGATCCGGGGCCGGCATTCCCAGGGCAAAGGAGAGAAGCCCCGGGCGCGACGCCAGCGCCAGGATCTCGCGCAGGGCGGACTGGCGGGTCTGCCGCGTCCATGCGGCGAACGGAAACTCGTGCTCACCCGTGGTCGTCGGAAGCATGCGCGGTCCTTTCACGGGAACGATGGGTCGGTGGGAACTCCGCGGGGAAGGTCCTGCGAGGCCGGCGAGGGGTGGGCGCCGACGGTAGGTCGATTCAATTCTAGTCATTTTACGCGATAACCGCCATCCTGGGTCGGCACGGATGAGGGGCGTCCTCGTGCGCGCGTTCCGGCAGGAGAGGAATGGTCTATCGCCGCGCCATCGATGCCGGGCCGTGATGCCAAGCGTTCGCGGGCGCGGGCCGGGGTGAAGGACCCCGCATACGGGCAAGAAAGTGTCACGGCCGATCCGCATCACCGCCTTGCCGTCGTCTTCCGTCGCGCTCGGCTGATCGCATTGCGTTTGGACCCCATTGATGCGAGGTGCGTCGGCCGAGGCATCTATCCCCCGTTCGGGATTGCGAGATGCGCCTGTTTCGTGCCATTAAAAGAAACCTTCACCATCTGGAGAGTGCAGCCGATGGTGAGGGCGGCCGGTGGCCTCGGTGGTCCGGCGGCGGAGATATGCGTTCGAGCACGTTCCCGCTTCCAACCTTCCCGCCGGCATCCACCGTCCTACCTGCGCTCATCGTGAGGACGAGACGCCGGCACCCGAGCCGGATCGCTCGTTCGGCGGCACCAGCGCGCCGATGGGGATAATTCCTGAGGTGAGGGTCCGCCCTTCCGTACGAGAGCACCGTCCTTCACGTCTTTACGCACCCCTGCACCGACC
>NZ_DASURI010000715.1:0-2290 GCF_036280135.1 Longimicrobium sp. | reverse complement strand
CCGAGATGAAGTACTCTGCGTCCTCTGCGGCTCTGCGTGAGAAAAATCTTTTCAATCGGTTGGGGTGAAGCACGGAGTTTGCTTGTGGGCGCGGCAGCCCGCCGGCAAGACCCGGCCGGGCGTCGTCATCCACTCCGTTTGGAGGTGTGCAGATGAAGAAGGCCCTGGTTCTCGCGGCCGCGCTCGCGCTGGCCGTCACCCCCGCCGCCGCGCAGGAGTCCGCGGCGCCCTCCGCGTCCGTGCAGGCGCAGAGCGCCGTCGTCACCACCGCGCAGGCCCCCAGCATCTTCGTGAGCCGCGACGAGATCCGTCAGCGCGTGGCCGTCGCCGAGGCGGAGCGCGAAGGCGCGCAGATCGGCAGCAGCAACTGGTGGTACACCGTCGCGGCCATCGCCCTGGGCGTCGTCATCGCCCTCCTGCTGATCGACTGAGCCACACCCTACATACGACGAGACGACATACGCGAAGCCCCGCCGCGACATCCATCGCGGCGGGGCTTCGTGCGTCGGGCGGACGCGGTCGAGCGGAGGACGGTCGGCTTCCCGCCGCCCGCCGCGTGGTGCCCGATCCGCTCTCCGTCCGATCTACTGCGCGCGGATGGTCTGGCCCTTCACGGGCTCGCCGCGGGAGACGGGCTGGCCATCCGCCACGTAGCTGTTGAACTGCGCCGGCAGCCCCTCCGCCTGGCCGAACGCGGGGCCGTTCTGCAGGTGGTAGTGCAGGTGCGGCTCGCTCGTGTTGCCGCTGTTGCCGCACTCCCCCACCTTTTGCCCCGCCGTCACCGTCTGACCGGGGCGCACGGCCACGCTGCCGCGCCGCATGTGCGCCATCAGCGAGAACTCGCCGTTGCCGTGATCCACGACCACGTGGTTGCCGGCCGGGTGGCTCGCGTCCATCTGCCCCGGCTGCTGGTCGGGCAGGCTGTCCAGGGCCGTGACCACCGTGCCCGCGCCGGGCGCCAGGAGGGGCTGTCCCCAGCAGTAGTACTGCTCCAGCTGCCGCCCGTCACCCGTGTGCGAGCTGCCGTCGCGCATCACCACGAGGTCGTACGCAAAGCGCTGGTCGCGGGTGGCGGCATGGTAGTTCTGCTCCACGGTGCGGCCGCCCCAGAACACGTACCAGTCGCCCTGGAACGGCAGGCGCAGCGGCGTCTTGGTCTGGTACTCCAGGAACTGGCTGGGCGCGGCCTGCTGCCCCCGCTGCTGCGGACGCACGCTGAAGCCCTGGATGACACCCGCGCTGTCCATGGCGAACACGACGTCGAACTGCATGGGCGCGTTGGAAAAACGCACGCCGCGGACGTACACGTCCAGTCCCGGCGCGGGCGAGGGGTCCAGGATGCGCTCACCCAGCACCTCGGCTTCCATCCCCGCCTGCTCCTGGATGCGCTGCTGGAACGTCGCCAGCTGGTCCACGCTGGGAATGGCCGTCCGCATCTGTGGCGAAAAGCGCGCGTACAGGCTGTCCAGCTGGCCCGCGTACAGCCAGTGCGTGTACTGGCGGCCGCGCGCCATCGCCACGGAATCGGCCTGCTGCGCGGCCGCGGGAACGGCGGCCGCCAGGGCCAGCGCGGCGGCCGCGCCACGCATCCATCTCACTGCCATCTTGCTCTCCAGTCGTCGGTGTGGGATCGTGAGGGGTAAGATGAACGGTCCCTCGTGCAACGCGCCACCCGCATCCATGTCCAGTCCGCCTGAAACGACGTCCCGCGCGCGGCCCGGCCCGGCGGGACGAGGGGTTGCGCCCATGACCTCGCACGCGCGTCGCGGGGGCCCGTACGCGGCCGGCGGCCGGGCGGTTTCGCCGTGAGCGGGCCTCGCGCCCGCGCGCCCGGGCTGCTGCGCGGCAACGTCCTGTGGCTGAGCGTCGCCTCGTTCCTCAACGACGCCGCCAGCGAGATGATCTACCCCCTGCTGCCCCTGTTCCTCACGGGCACGCTGGGCGCCGGCGCGGCGTTCGTGGGGCTCATCGAGGGCGCGGCGGAGAGCGCGTCCAGCCTGCTCAAGCTCGTCAGCGGGCGGCTGGCGGACCGCACGGGGCGCCGCAAGCCGCTGACCGTGGCGGGCTACGGCATCGCGTCCGTGGCGCGGCCCCTGATCGCGCTCGTGACGGCGGCGTGGCAGGTGATGGCCATCCGCCTGCTGGACCGCGTGGGCAAGGGGCTGCGCACGGCGCCCCGCGACGCGCTCCTGGCCGAGTCCATTCCCGAGGGCCAGCGCGGCGCCGCGTTCGGCCTCCATCGCGCGGCGGACCACTCCGGCGCCGTCGTGGGGCCCCTGCTGGCGTCGGG
>NZ_DASURI010000714.1:0-3623 GCF_036280135.1 Longimicrobium sp. | reverse complement strand
GGGGGGGCGGGGGGGGGGGGGGCGGGGGCCCTCCGCGCGCGGTAGAACGCCCGCTTCTCCGCCCCACACCCGGCGCCCGCGATGAAGGTCTCCTCTCTCCGCGAGGAACGAGCGGGGAGAGGCCGGGAGAGGGGCGGGCTGCGCCCGGCGCGAAGCATCCGGATGTCCGCGCCGAAGTTCTCCCTTCCCCCATGCAGTTTATGGGGGAAGGGTCGGGGATGGGGGGCGCTCCGCTCCCGCGCGAGCTTTCCTCGTCGGGATGAAGGCCGCTTGCCACCGCGCGATCCATCCCCCGCCCCCATCGCACCCAACCACGCGTCCACCCCATCCGCCATGACGACGCAGCCGCACCGCACCCACCGGACGTCCCGCGTGCTCCGCGCGCTCGGCATCGCATCCGCCGCATCGGCCGCGATCGTGGGCGCCGCGGGGGCGCAGACGCTGTACCGCTCGGACGCGTTCACCGTCACGGACACCTCCGTGCAGCAGGGACGCTGGTCCGCCGTGGCGCGGTCGCGCGACACGCTCGTGAGCACGTATCCGCGCGCGGGGCGCGAGATGCACTTTCGCTTCAGCCTCAACGGCGTCGACAACGAGTTCCAGTCCGGCACGGAGCACACGCTCTACGTCCGCCCCACGGACGGAAGGATCGTCTCGCCCGTCTACGTCTTTGGCCAGGAGCAGCCGCCGTTCGTCCCCACGCCCGAAGCGTATCCCACCAGCGAGGAGGGCGTCGCGCAGGTCACCATCCGCCTGGACCTGCGCCAGGTGCTGCGCGACTTCGGCCGCACGGGGACGTACGATCCGCCGCAGGGGCCGCCCATCCGCCGCACGGACTTCACGGGCGTATTCGCCATCGGCGACGTGGAGCCGCTCACCTGGGACGCCAACGCGCTGCGCCCCGGCGGCCCCGCCCAGCTGCGGGACGCCGACGGCGACAGCATCTACACGCTCGTCATCCCCGTCCAGGCGCAGTACACGCGGCCCCTCGCATCTCCCGGGGTGGCCATCTGGGCGCGGCACGCGGACCTTTCCGCCTATCCGCAGCTCCGGTCGCCCGAGCGGCTGCTGAACGCGCTGTATCGCATGTCGCTGGAGGAGCTTACGCAGCTGGTCCGCGAGGACGGCGCGCTCTCCGCCGGCGCCAAGTGGCCCGGCGTGTGGACGCGCGACGTGTCGTACGCGTCCGTCCTCTCCCTCGCCATCGTGGCGCCGGACGCCGTGCGCCGCAGCCTGATGGCCAAGGTGGACAGCGCCGGCCGCATCATTCAGGACACGGGCACGGGCGGATCATGGCCCATCTCCACGGACCGGATGACGTGGGCGCTGGCCGCATGGGAGCTGTACGCCGTCACGGGCGACCAGGACTGGCTACGGACGGCGTACACCGTCATCAGCCGCAGCGCGGGGGCGGACCTGCACGCCATCTTCGATCCCCAGACGGGGCTGGCGACGGGCGAGACGTCGTTCATGGACTGGCGCGAGCAGAGCTATCCCCGCTGGATGGAGCCGCGCGACATCGGCCGATCCGCCGGCACCAGCACCAACGCCGTCCACTACGCCACGTACCGCATTCTCGCCGACATGGCCGCGGCGCTGGGCGAGGACGGCGCGGAGTGGACGCGCGTGGCGGACGCGCTGCGGACGGCCATCGACCAGAACCTGTGGCTGACGGACGCGGGCTACCACGCCGTGTTCCGCTACGGCCGCAGCTTCCCTTCCCTGGCGCCGCGCTCCGACGCGCTGGCCGAGGCGCTCGCCATCCTCTACGGCGCGGGTGACCCGGCCCGGCGCGCGCAGGTGGCCGCGTCGCTTCCCGTCGTGGAGTTCGGCGCGCCCACGTTCTGGCCGTACATCCCCGAGATCCCCGTCTACCACAACGGCGCCCTGTGGCCGTTCGTGAGCGCCTTCTGGACCTGGGCCTCGGCCGAGGCGGGGAACACGGCGGGGGTGGAGCACGGGCTGGCGTCCATCTACCGCCCGTCCGCGCTCTTTTTGACCAACAAGGAGAACATGGTGGCCAGCACGGGCCACTTCGACGGCACGGAGCTCAACAGCGACCGGCAGCTGTGGAGCGTGGCGGGCAGCCTGGCCACGCACTACCGCGTGCTCTTCGGAATGCGCTTTCGCCCGGACCGCCTGGTCTTCGCGCCCATGGTGCCGCCCGCGTACGACGGCGAGCGCACGCTCTCCGGCCTGCGCTACCGCGGCGCCGTGCTCACGGTCACCGTCCGCGGCCATGGCGACGGCGTGGCGTCCCTGCGGCTGGACGGCCGGCCGATCAACCGGGCCGAGGTCCCCGCGACGCTCACGGGCGCGCACACGGTGGAGATCGTGATGAACGGCCGCTGGCCCGAGACGGAGATCAACCTCGTTCCCAACCGGTGGTCGCCGGAGACGCCGGCGCTCCGCGTGGAGGGGCCCGTCCTTTCGTGGGACCCGGTGCCCGGCGCCGCCCGCTACGTGCTGTACCGCAACGGCCGCGAGTACGACGTGACCGGCATGACGCGCGTGGACGTGGGCGAGCCGGAGGGCGTGGTGGAGTACCAGGTGCTGGCGGTGGATTCCGCCGGGCTGCAGTCGTTCCTGTCCGCGCCCGCGCGGATGGCCGCCGCGGATGCCGTGATCGTCGCGCGGCCCGTGGGGGCGCCGCTGGAGCGCGAGCGCGCCGGGTTCACGGGCGAGGGCTACGTGCGGCTCACGCGCGAGGCCAGCACCACGGTGCGGGTTCCCGTGCGGATCACCTGTGGCGGCATCTACGCGGTGGACGCGCGCTACGCCAACGGCAGCGGCCCCATCAACACCGACGCCAAGGCCGCCATCCGCACGCTGCGGGTGGAGAGCGACGACATCGGCGTGCTGGTGATGCCGCAGCGGGGCACCGACCGCTGGGAGGACTGGGGCTACAGCACGGAGCTGCAGCTGCCCCTGGAGGCCGGTGAGCACACGCTGGTGCTGGCGTTCACGCCGCGCGACGAGAACATGGACGGCCGCGTGAACACGGCGCTCCTCGACCACCTGCGCCTCACCCGGCTCTCCGCCGCCGACGACGCCCCCGCCCAGTGCCGGTGACGGGCTGATTCCGCCGCGATGAAGAAGGGCCGGGGGACATACCCCGGCCCTCGGTCTTGCGGTTTGACGTTCACGCCCTTCGCGCCAGATGCGTCATCCTGAGGAGCCGCCGCGCGATCCTGCCCGTGCGTGATCGATGGCGGCGACGAAGGATCTTGTGTCCGAACCACGAACCCGACCACCACCGCGCGATTCCATCCTCCACCGTCGTTGCACGAAGGGAATCAGGCGCGGAAGGATCGATGGAGCGAGAGGACGCGGAGAACCGAAAGTGGCTCTCTTCGTCCTCTCTGTCATCTTTCCGGTTCGGTCAGAGGCCCGCACCCGAGCGTCCCGATGAAATGACAGAATCCAACCGAATCTACAAAATCAAGCGTTTACGCCAGATCCGGAGATTGAAGACGGGAGTTGAAGCGACGTTGAACGTCCGGGTGAACGGACGTTGAAGCCCCCGGCACATGATGGATGCGCAACGGCGGCACACGTCGGCCCAAGGGGAGCGGAACGCGGCGATCCAGCCGCGACCACCTTTGGCGGCCGGCGTGACCACC
>NZ_DASURI010000713.1:0-3716 GCF_036280135.1 Longimicrobium sp. | reverse complement strand
GGTCCCGTCCCCGCCGGGGTGCCGGGCGAGCTGCTGCTGGGCGGCGCCGGCGTGGCCCGCGGCTACCTGGGGCGCCCGGGGCTCACGGCGGAGCGCTTTGTCCCCGACCCGTTCGCGGACGCGCCCGGCGCGCGCCTGTACCGCACGGGCGACCGGGCCCGCTGGCGGGGCGACGGCGCGCTGGAGTTCCTGGGCCGCGCCGACACGCAGGTCAAGGTGCACGGCTACCGCATCGAGCCGGGCGAGGTAGAGGCCGCGCTGCTCCGGGATCCCCGCGTGCGCGAGGCCGTGGTGGTGGCCCGCGAGCGCGTGCCGGGCGACACGCGCCTGGTGGCGTACGTCGTCCCGCGCGGGGACGGGGCGCTGTCGCCGGCCGGGGCGCGCGCGGGGCTCCGCGAGCGCATCCCCGACTACATGGTGCCCGCCGCCTTCGTGCTGGTGGACGCCCTTCCGCTCACCCCCAACGGCAAGGTGGACCGCCGCGCGCTTCCCGCGCCGGCGTGGGAGGACGCGGCCGCGCACGTGGCGCCGCGCACGGCCGTGGAGGAGATGGTGGCGGGCATCTGGGCCGACGTGCTGCGGCGCGACCGGGTGGGCGTGCTGGACGACTTCTTTGCCCTGGGCGGGCACTCGCTGCTCGCCACGCAGGTGCTCTCGCGGCTGCGCGAGGCCCTGGGGGTGGAGGTGCCGCTCCGCGTCCTGTTCGAGGCGCCCACCGTGGAGGCGCTGGCCCGCGCGGCCGAGGACCAGCTGATCCTGGCGCTGGACCCCGCCGTCCTGGCCGGGCACCTGGCGCGGCTGGACTCCGCGCGGGAGGCCGTGCCGGCCGCCGTCGCGGGCGCGGACGAGCAGGGCGATGCGGACGCGGAGTCCTGATGCCGGATCCGGGTACCCCTGATTGCTGCGCGCGGGATGGCTCCACGAAAGGATTTCACACGGGGCCTTCGGCCAACGGGGGGAACGGTACCGGATCGAAAGAACCGTTGACTCCGTTGGCCGCAGGCCCCGTGTGGGAATGCCGTTTCTTTCCCCGGATCCGGAGAATCGGCCCCGTCTCCTCCCTCCGGCCGCGGGTGGATCAGGGCGGTCGTTCGGTCGCGATCCATGATCGGGCGGGGGGATGCGATGATCCTTGTCGATCCGCTTTCCCGCGACTACCATGCATATTATCCGACATTATTAGATACGGGTCGTCGGATTCGGCGTGCGCGGGGGATCGCGGCGCGGGCGGATGCGTCCCACGGGCGGGAAGGATGGGTATCCTCCGGTTCTCCCGTTCCGTCTCCACGCCCATCGCCCCGCTGCCGGTGCCGTGGCACGCATCCCCGATCGCGCCTTCCCGGTTCCGGCCCGGCGACCTGTATCGCTCGCTTGGGGCCTCGGTGATGGACGGTTGTCGCGTCGCCGGAGCGCACCGGGGCCGCGGCGGATGGGGGACGAACGCGTCCGCCCGCCTCCCTCCGCCACGGGCGGACGGCCCCGCCTGTACCGCCCGGAGCAATCCGCGGCCACGACGCACGGTCCCGCCCCCGCGGCGGAGACAGACCCCGCACCCGGAGCTCCGCGCATGACCCAGCCGTCCACGCCCGACGCCGCGGGCCCCGCCGACCAGCTTTCCTTTTCCAGCCGGCAGGAGCTGCTGCTGGCCATCCTGCGCGAGCGGGCCAACCCCGCGGCCCACCGCATCCCCCGCCGCGACCCCGCCGTGCCGGCGCCGCTCTCGTTCGCCCAGCAGGGGCTGTGGCTGGTGCACCGGATGGAGCCGGAGAGCGCCGCGTACAACGTTCCCTACGCGCTGCGGGTGCGGGGCGGGCTGGACGTGGCGGCCCTGCGCCGCGGCCTGGACGCGCTGGTGGCCCGCCACGAGTCGCTGCGCACCACCGTGGGGGAGCACGAGGGCGAGCCCGTGCAGGTGATCGGCCCCCCCCGGGCCGTGCCGCTCCCCGTGGCGGACCTGCGCGCGGCGCCCGACGCCGAGACGCTGGCGCACCGCCTGGCCGCCGCCGAGGCCGCGCGCCCGTTCGACCTGGCGCGGGGTCCGCTGCTGCGCGCCCTCCTGCTGCGGTTGGACGAGCACGACCACGTGCTGTGCGTGACCCTGCACCACGTGGTGAGCGACGGGTGGAGCATGGGGGTGATGGTGCGCGAGGTCTCGGCGCTGTACGCGGCCTTTGCCCGGGGCGCCCCGCCGGCGCTCCCCCCGCTGCCCCTGCAGTACGCCGACTACGCCGCGTGGCAGCGGGGCTGGATGCGCGGCGAGGTGCTGGAGCGCGAGCTGGCGTACTGGCGCGACCGGCTGGCGGGGGCGCCCCCGCTGCTGGAGGTCCCCACCGACCGCCCCCGGGCCGGCGCCGCCGGCGCGCGCGGCGAGCGCCACCGCTTCGTGCTGCCGGCCGGGCTGGCCCACGGGCTGCGGGCCCTGGCCCGGCGGCGGGGCGCCACCCTGTTCATGACCCTGCTGGCGGGGTGGCAGGTGCTGCTGGGCCGCTACGCGGGGCAGGGGGACGTGGTGGTGGGCACCCCCGTGGCGGGGCGCTCGCGGCCGGAGCTGGAAGGGCTCATCGGCTTCTTCATCAACATGCTTCCCCTGCGGCTGGAGATGGAGGACGACCCCACCGCGGACGCGCTGCTGGACCGGGTGCGCCAGTCGTCGCTGGCGGCGTTCGCCCACCAGGAGCTCCCCTTCGAGCGGCTGGTGGAGGCGCTGGGCACGGTGCGCAGCCAGGCCCACGCCCCCGTCTTCCAGGTCATCTTCTCCCTGGCGCACGCCCAGGACGACGGCGGCCTGCGGCTGGGGGACCTGGCGCTCACGCCCGTTGGCCACGGCGACCCGGAGGCCCGTTTTGACCTGTCGCTGAACCTGTACGAGGGGAGCGACACCCTGCCCGGCGTGCTGGAGTACCGCGCGGCGCTCTTCGACGCCCCCACCATCGAGCGGATGGCGGACCACCTGCGCACCCTGCTGCAGGGGATGGTGGACGACCCGGGGCGCCGCGTCTCCCGCCTGCCCCTGCTGGCCGCCGCCGAGCGCGAGCACCTGCTGCGGGCGTGGAACGGCGCCGAGGCGGGCTACCGGGGCGACCTGTGCCTGCACGAGCTCGTCCATCGCCAGGTGCTGCGCACGCCGGGCGCCCCGGCGCTCCTGTACGAGGACGTCACGCTGACGTACGACGCGCTCTTTCGCCGCGCCTGCCGCCTGGCGCACCGCCTGCGCCGCGCGGGGGTGGGGCCCGAGGTGCGCGTGGCCATCTGCATGGAGCCCGCGCCGGAGATGGTGGTGGCCGTGCTGGGGGTGATGCTGGCCGGCGGCGCCTACCTGCCCCTGGACCCCGAGCTGCCCCGCGAGCGGCGCGACCTGCTGCTGCGCACGGCCGCCCCCGTCCTCGTCCTTACCCAGCCCGCCCTGGCGGAGCGGCTGGCGGACTGTCCCGTGCCGCGGCTGCCCGTGGACGGCGCGGGGGGCGGGGCGGGGGATGGGGCGGGGGATGGGGCGGACGCGCAGGATGGAGCGGATGGGGAGGACGACGGCGTCCCGGCCAGCGGGGTGCACCCCCGCAACCTGGCGTACGTCATCTTCACCTCCGGCTCCACGGGGCAGCCCAAGGGCGTGCTGATGGAGCACTACGGGATGGGGAACACGGTGCGGGAGCTGGCGCGGGTGTACGGCTCCGGCCCCGGCGACCGCAACCTGCTCTTTGCGCCCCTGCACTTCGACG
>NZ_DASURI010000712.1:0-34862 GCF_036280135.1 Longimicrobium sp. | reverse complement strand
AGCGCACGCCGGCGATGGCTGCCGGGCTGACTGATCGTTGCTGGACCGTTCAGCATCTGCTCTCGATGGTCGTGCCTCCTACGAGGCATCAACCATGAACGGGTACATGACCCACTTTCGCACTTTCGCACTTTCGCACTCACGCACTTTCGCACTCACGCACTTCGCACTCACGCACTCCCATCAGCGCGGAAGCCGGGGCGGGGGAGGGACGGGCGGCAGACGCGGAGGCAGGCGCAGGGTGAACGTGCTGCCGCGGCCGGGCTCGGAGTCCAGGTCGAGCGATCCGCCCAGGATCTGCGCCAGGCGCCGCGAGATGGGCAGGCCCAGGCCCGTGCCCTGCTGCTCCTCCGCGTCCACCTGTACGAACTCCTCGAAGATCCGCTCCTGGTCCTCCGGGGCGATCCCACGGCCCTCGTCCGCCACGGAGATCTCCACGCCGCCGTCCGGCGCGGCCCGGCAGCCCACCCTCACCGGCCGCCCCTCGCCGAACTTGATGGCGTTGGACAGCAGGTTCAGCACGATCTGCCGCAGCCGGCGCGGGTCGGTGACGACGGGCTCGCACGGGCCGCCGCTCGTCATCACCAGCTCCGTCTCCTGCTCCTGCGCCACGGGCCGCACGGTGTCCATCAGCTCCCCCAGCACGCGGCTGACGTCCGTGGTCTCCGGCTCCAGGTCGATGCGCCCCGCCTCGATCTTGGACAGGTCCAGCACGTCGTTCACCAGCTCCAGCAGGTGCTTGGCCGCCGTCTGCACGCGGGTGAGCGGCTGGACGACGGTGGGCTCGATTCCGCCGTAGATGCCGTCCAGCACCAGCTGGTTGTAGCCCAGCACGGCGTTGATGGGCGTGCGCAGCTCGTGGCTCATGGCCGCGTAGAAGCGGCTGCGCGTGGCCTGGGCCTGCTCCAGCGCGACCGTACGCTCGGCCAGGTCGGCGTTCAGGATCTCCAGCTCCGCCGCCTGCGATTCCAGCTCGGCGGCCTGGGCCTCCAGCTCGGCCTGCGTCTCGCGCGCGTGCGTCACGTCGTGCAGGACGACGGCGCGCACGTCGTGCCCGGCGGCGCGCGCGGGCGCCACGGCCACCTCCACGACGGCGCGCTCGCCGGAGCGGCGCCGCAGGGTGAACTCGCCCCGCAGCGGCGCGTCGCATCCGTCCCGGAGCAGCGCCTGGAACGCCTCCGCCGGCTCGGCGCGCAGCAGTGCCCCCACCTCGCGGCCCACGGCCTCGCCCCGCGGCCAGCCCAGCACCCGCTCCGCGGCCGGGTTCCACGACAGCACGCGCCCGCCGTCGTCCAGCGAGACGACAGGGTCCGGCAGCACGTCCAGCAGCGTGGCCAGGAACGCGTCGGAGATCAGGGCGCGGGTGTCGCGCCGGGGCTCGGCGCGGGCCAGGTCGCGCGCCACCGTGCGCCGGGTGCCGCGGTAGCGCCGACGCTGCTCGGTGACGGCCGTGGCGCGGGCCACGAGCGCCGCGTCCACCTCGTCCGGCGGGACGATCCACAGCTCGCCCATGCCGGGGGAAAAGAGGAGGGCGCGCTCGATGGCCGGCCGCACGTCCTCCGCCGCGACGACGGCCGGCTGCAGGTCGGCGTCCACGGCGCGCAGGCGGCGCACGGCGGCGAGCGGGTCCGGCAGGGCCCCGTCCACGAACGCGGCCCCCGCGGCGCGCGCGGCCTCGCCCAGCGCGTCCGCGTCCGCCCCGGGCGAAAGGACGGCCGCGTCCGGCAGGGCGTCCGCCCACGCGGGGCGGCCCTCGGCGAGCACCAGCGCGGGGTCCACCGGCTACACCAGCGGCAGGTTGAGCAGGGCTCGACCCGTCCACGTCTTGAGGATGTCGGTGGTGGGCGCCATCACGTGGGCGGCGCGCGCGTCGCGAAGGACGCGGGCCAGGCGGCTGTTGTCGCGGTACGCCATGCCGCCGCAGAGCGTCATGGCCTCGTTGGCGACGGCCACGGCGGTGTCGCCCGCGGCGGCCTTGCAGCCCAGGACGGCCACGAGCGCGTCCGGCTCGCCGGCGTCGGCGCGGGCGGCCGCGGCGTGCACCATCCGCCGGGTGCGCTCCACGTCGATGTACATCGCGCCCAGGCGGTGGGCCAGCACGGGCTCGCTCCCCAGCAGCTCGCCGGAGTGCGAGAAGCGGCGGGTGCCCAGGTGCACGCGGGCCGTGTCCAGCGCGGCCTGCGCCACGCCCACGTAGGTGCCCGCCATGGCCATGAGGAAGTAGGGCGCCACGACCTCGAACACGTACCACAGCTGGTCGCCCTCGTTGCCCAGCAGGTTGCGGCGGGGCACGCGTACCCCCTCCAGCCGCGCGCCGCGCGAGCTGTTGCCGCGCATCCCCAGCCCCGTCCACGGCTCGGACCACTGGAGCCCCGGCGTGCCCTCGTCCACCAGCACGCACGAGAACGCGCCGTCGCCGCCCGCATCGGCCGCCGCGCGCGTGCTCACGACGTACGAGTCCGCGTGCCCGCCGTTGGTGACGAAGCTCTTGGTGCCGTCCAGGCGGTAGCGGTCGCCGTCGGCCTCGATGGCCGTCTCGGGGAGGTAGAAGTGGGCGCCCGTTCCCGGCTCGCTCAGGGCCAGCGTGGTGACGTGGGCGCCCCGGGCGATGGGCTCCAGGTACGCCTGCTTCTGGAAGTCGGTGGCCTTGGCGGCGATGACGGCCGTGCCCACGCAGTGCATGGCGAAGCACATGGCGGTGGATGCGCTCTCCGACGCCAGCACCTCCGCGATGGTGACGAGCCCGCTGAGCCCCTCGCCCCGTCCGCCGAGCGGTTCGGGGACGTGCAGCCCCAGCAGGCCGGCGTCGGCCAGGGCGCGCATGGCCTCGGCGGGCCAGCGTGCCTCGTGGTCCTCGCGCTCGGCGAGGGGGGCGACGACGTCGGTGGCGATGGCGCGCGCCGTGTCCGCGAGGGCGGCGAGGCGTTCGGAGTGGGGCATGGGCATGTCCGGGCTCGGGTCACGCGGGCACTCTACACGATGCGTGCCCCGGGCTGAACTGCAGTGCGGGAGTGCGGGAGTGCGAGAGTGCGGGAGTGCGAGCCCGGTTGGAATCCGGTGGGAGCCCCAAGCCCCAGCCTGAGCGGGTAAACCCGCCGCTGGGACAGCCATAAGCCCCGTCTCGCGCTGACGCGCTCTGCGAACGAGGCTTCAACCGCCAATGCGGGCCGCCCCCCGGCGAAGGGCATGCGTCACGGCAGGGGGACGGCGGTTCAGTCCGCGCAGGCGGACTTCGCGGTGTTCCAGCGGCGAATTCCATTCGCTCCTGACGCGCGGGCCCGCCTCCGGTGCACCCCCTCCGCCCGTGCACGATCCACGCGCCTGCCCCGCCTCGGTACTCCTCCACCCATGCATCATCTACGCGCCGGAACCCCACTTCGGTGCAAACGCCCCGCCCGTGCACGAGCCGTCGGCGAAGGCCGACATCACGTTTTCGGTGCCGCGATTTCAATCGCCGGGTCGGCTGAGCGCCCGCCCCACCTCTTCGAACCTGACCTGCGCGCGATCCCACTCCCGCACTAACGCACTTCCGCACTCACGCACTCACGCACTGCCGTCCCGCACTTTCGCACTCTCGCACTGCCGTTTAAGCTGCGCGCATCCGATCCACCGAACCTGCCTGTCGATGCCTGATATCGAGACTTCCCCGCCGCGCGGGCCGCTGGACGGCGTGCGCGTGCTGGACCTGAGCCGCGTTCTCGCCGGCCCCCTGTGCACCATGACCCTGGGCGACCTGGGCGCGCGGGTCATCAAGGTTGAGCGCCCCGGCACCGGCGACGACACGCGCACCTGGGGCCCGCCCTGGGCCACCGGGCCGGACGGACGCGAGGCCGCGTACTACCTGTGCGTCAACCGCAACAAGCGCTCGGTCGCGGCCGACCTCAAGTCCCACGCCGGCCGCGACCTCGTCCGGCGGCTGGCGCGCGACGCGGACGTCGTCGTGGAGAACTACGCGCCGGGGACGCTCGATTCGTGGGGCCTGGGATACGCCGACCTGTCGCGCGACAACCCGGGCCTCGTCTTTTGCACCATCACGGGCTACGGCGCCGACGGGCCCGAGGCGGGGCGGCCGGGCTACGATTTCGCCGTGCAGGCGCGCGCGGGGTGGATGGCCGTCACGGGCGACCCGGACGGCGCGCCCACCAAGGCCGGCGTGGCCATCGTGGACGTGCTCACAGGACAGAACGCCGCCATCGCCGTCCTCGCCGCCCTGCGCGAGCGCGACCGCTCCGGGCACGGGCAGCGCGTGGAGGTGGCGCTCTTCGACAGCGCCGTGGCGGGGCTCATCAACGTCACGCAGGCCGCGCTCGTCACGGGCGCCGAGCCGCGGCGCTGGGGCAACGCGCATCCCACCATCGTGCCCTACCAGGCGTTCGACGGGGTGGACCGCGCGTTCGTCGTGGCCGTGGGCAACGACGCGCAGTGGCGAAAGCTCTGCGCGGCCATCGGCGCGGACGACCTCGCGGCGGATGAGCGCTTCGCCACCAACCCCGGCCGCATCCAGCACCGCGACGAGGTCGTGGGCGCGCTGGCGGAGCGGTTCCGCGCGCGGCCGGCCGCCGAGTGGCTGGGGATGATGGAGGCCGCCGGCGTCCCCTGCGCGCCCGTGCAGAGCGTGGGCGAGGCCCTGCGCGATCCCGTGCTGACGGAGCGCGCCGGCGTCTGGCCCATGGAGGGCGCCACGTACGGCGCCGTGCCCACCGTCGCGTCACCGCTGCGCCTGTCGCGCACGCCGGCATCCCTGCGCGACCCCGCTCCCGCGCTCGGCGAGCACACGGAGCAGGTCGAGGACCAGGGCTGGGACGCGTTCGGCGGCTGATCCCTCGCCCGGACGAACGACGAGATGAGGAGGATGCGGCACGTGCGTGATCCGCCCGGAAGCCGACTTGCCGCACCGGGCGGCGGGTTGCATCTTTCCGGACACAATCCATGCGTCTGGATCCGCATCCGCGCTCCCGCGCGTGCAGGGCCCGGCGTCCCAGCACGAGAGGTTCCCATGCGCAAGATCAGCCTGGACGTGAGCGCGCTGCGGGTGGAGTCGTTCGCCACGGAACAGGATACGTCCAAGGAGCGCGGCACCGTGAACGGGTACTACAGCCAGTTCTCGTGCCCGCAGACCCAGTGCGGAGACGAGTGCCTCAGCGGGCCCCGGCCCTGCCAGCCGACCCACGCGTGGACCGACGGCCAGGTCGCGTGTCTGTGCAACAACACGGGGCTCTGCATCGACTGACGCCGCGGGTTCCAGACACCGAAAGGGGCGGCCGGAGGGCCGCCCCTTTCGCGTATCACGATCGGAGGTGAGGTGTTTCCGCTCGGAAGGGGACTTGCAGTATTCGTCCATCGTCTGCATCTTTCCGGACACATTCCATGCGCCGGGATCTCATCCGCCCTCCCGCGGGTTCGGGGTCCCGGTGTCCCGGCACGAGAGGTTCCCATGCGCAAGATCAGCCTGAACGTCAACGAGCTGCGGGTGGAGTCGTTCGAGACGGAGACGGAGGACGGGGCCACGCGGGGGACGGTGCACGGGAACGTCAGCCTGTTCACCTGCCCGCCGACCGGGTGCGGAAAGGACTGTCTGAGCGGCTGGCGCCCGTGCCAGCCCACGGACGCGTGGACGGACGGCGAGCGGATGTGCTACTGCGGCGAAAGCGGCCAGTACGCCTGCTGAGCGATCCTTGGGCGGGGAACGCGTGTATCTTTGAACGTGACCGCGTTCCTCGACTCTGAAGCACAGGTGACTGGATGATGGGATTGGACTCGCGCCGCGCGGGTGTGGCGGCGCTGCTGGCGGTGGCGGCCGGTGTGGCGGATGCGGATGCGCAGGCCGTGACCCTCGCGGGCGGCGCGCGGATGTACGACGAGGGCAGCGTGGTGATGGCGGCGCTGCGCACGGAGTTCCCGCTGCCGGGGCCGCTGCTGCTGGAGCTCGCCGGCTCCGTGGCCGATCCGCTGGACGACGCGCCGCGCGCGGCGGCCAGTCTGCTGGAAGCCCAGCTGCAGGTGGAGGTGCCGCTGGGCTCCGTCATCACGCCGTACGTGGGCGGCGGCATCGGCGCGGCGAAGACGTACACGTTTGGCGCGGAGGACGACGACGGCGAGACGCTGTACTCGCTGGGCGTGGGCGCGCGCGTGGCGCTTTCCGAGCAGCTGGGCCTGGTGGTGGACGCGCGGATGCGCGACATCGGCAAGGCGGAGGGCGACGACCACACGGACGTGAGCGTGGGCCTGCGCTACCAGTTCGGCCGCCCCGACCGCCCCCGCTTTCGCGGCGCCCCGCGGAACTGAGTGCGCCCACCGCAGCGCGGCTTTGCGGTGAATGGGTTGACGTGGACACCGGATGAGGTGCTGGTTCGAACCACGTTCAGCGCCGTTCTGGGCCAAACCGGGCCGGGCGGCAGATCCTGCGGCCACCCTTATGGGTGGCCGTAGTCGTTTGTGCGATCGGCACATGGGTGACCTCGGGGCATTCAGCGGTCAGGCAGGATTCCGGACGGGGATGGGTCGGAATGGGGCAGGGATGCGGATTCCTTGCGGATAAGCCCGACACCCCGGTGGCCCGGCCGCCGGGATCCGGCCCTGGGGCATGGGCTTGGGGCGCGATCAACCATCGCTCGCTGGGAATTGCCGGTCATGTGGGCAATGCGCGCATCCCGCGAGAGGAAAAGGCATCTCGACTCTCCGGCACTTGTCAGGGGTTGGGAGGGGGAGAGTCCATGCGCCCGGAGGAGGCGCTCGCGGGGGTGTCACGACCGCTACGCGTGAGAGCCCTCGAAGAGGTTCTCGCCCTGCCCGCCGTTCAGCAGCGAGGCGATCTGCTGGGCTCCGTACGCGGAAAGCAGCAGGCCGATGCCGTTGCATCCAGAGTTGTGATAGATGCCCGGGTGACGTGGATCCCGGCAGATCAGCCGCACCCCGTCGCGCGTGTAGCCCAGGGTGCCGTGCCAGCCGAAGTCCGGTGCCGTGCGTGCGTTCACCAGGCCCGTTTTCCACGCGAAGGCCAGCAGGCGCGCGTGGCTGCTGGCGCGGAACGCCGCGACATCCCGGGACGTGGCTCCCTCCAGCCACAGGTGGTCGGGCCCGCCCAGGACGAGCAGCAGGCGCCCGTCCGACCATGGCCGCACGTTGCCGTAATAGAAGTCGTGGTGAGGATCGGCGGAGTACCAGCCGAACGCGTGCGGAACGAGGCCGTCCTCGACGACGAAGCCCAGCATGCAGTGCACGGAGGGCGCGATGCTGGACGAGAGGGTCGGTGGAGTAGGGGCCGGCGGGTTCCCGTTGCTGGCAAACACCACGGATCGTGCCCGCACCCGGTGCGTCCCCACCCGGCACTCATACCCGCCCTCGTAGTCTGTGAAGCCGTGCAGGGCGGAGTGCTCGTGCACCGCGATTCGCGCGGGAAAGCGCGCCCGCAAGGCGCCGGCAAGCAGGCGGGTGAGCGCACGCGGGTTGGTCAGGGTGGTGGGGGCACCCATGCGAACGCCCACGTGGGGAAACCGCATCAGCAGCGTGCCCCGGTAGTCTTCCGGGTGGAGGGGAGTGACGAGAGCCGGAGATGCGCTGGTAGACAGGCCGCTGATCCCGTTCGCGGCGTAGCGCGCGCCGCGCAGGTCCCCCGGGAACAGCGCGGTATCGGTGGCAAGGTCATCCAGCAGATCCCGCGCGCGTGCATAGGCCACGCCGGTTGGTACTTCCTGGAAGCCGCACTGAATTCCCCACGTGTCGATCACGGCGTGCAGGGCGCGCCGACCCTCCGCAAACGCATCGTGGGCCCGCACTGCGGCGGCCGGTCCGCGGCGGCGGGCCAGTTCGGCGTAGCCGATCTCGAACCCCGTGGCCAAGTGCCCGGCGCTGTGTCCCGTTGCGCCCGTGCCTACGGTGCCGCGCTCGACCACCACGCACCGGAGCGATGTGCGGCGCAGCACGGCTTCCGCGGTGAGCACCCCGGCGGCGCCGGCTCCGACCACCAGCACGTCCGTGGATACATCCCGCTCCAGCGGGGGCGCGTGGAACGGCACGTCCGCGACCGCCCACGGCGGGCCGTCGATCATCCCGCCCTCCTGTCCCCGACGTGGGGGCGCAGCCCAGGCCGCCGCCTCACCGCTCCGTGCGCGGGGAGGACGTGCCGGCTACGGCTTGGCGCACGTACCGGGGCGGCCGGAGCAGTCCGCCCAGTGCCAGCCCGTCCAGTGTGCGGAGTTGCCCGCGGACCTGGCGGCGAAGCCGGTCGTCGGCTGCACCGGCCGCCGGCTCCTGGGGAAGTGGCGCGCACGAGGCCATAAGGAACCCCAGCAGGCAGCCGTACGCGGGCACGGGTACGCAGTACGGCACCACCGCCTGGAACACCCGCGAGAGGTCCACGGCGACACGGTTCAGCACCGCAGTCCCGGCGGTCCCCGGCTCCACGGCCCCCACGTGCGTGGCGAACACACCGCCCGGTGCCAGCCGGGCGTGGACGCGCCGGTAGAACGGCTCGCCGTAGAGCGGCGCCGAAGGCATGCCCTCTACCGGGTCGGTCAGGTCGGCCAGCACCAGGTCCCAGGTGTCGCCCGCGCCGCCCTCGAGAAAGGCCCATCCATCGTCGAACACCACCCGCGCCCGCGGGTCGTCGAATGAGCCCTGGTGCACCGCGTCCAGGTGAACGCGCGCCGCCTTTACCACTTCCGGGTCGACGTCCACCACGGTGGCCGCGGTGACCGTCCGCCATCGCAGCACCTCCCGCAGCGCCCCTCCGTCTCCGCCACCCAGCAGCAGCACCCGGCGCGGAGCGGGGTGCAGCAGGGCCGCGGGATGCACCAGCGCCTCGTGGTAGATGAATTCGTCGGAGGTGGACAGCTGCAACACTCCGTCCAGGAGGAGGCAGCGTCCCCGGTCGTCCGTGTCGATGATCAGCAGGTGCTGGATACCCGTGTGCCGGTCCAGCACCACGCGGTGGGCCGGGCGTGCTGCGAGGTCTGGAGCCCCCTGCACCGTTGCCGGCCGGGGCGGGAAAGTCGGATCCATGTCAGCCCCCGTGCCCGGCGGCCGCAGTCGGAATCAGCTGCGGGGCTGGCAGCGCCTCCCGGGGAATGCACCGGATGCTGTACTGCGCCGCACCCAGCGTGCGGACGAGGGAGGTGCACGCGCGTTCCGGGTGCACGCGCTCGCCGCAGGTGAACACGTCCGCCGCCGCGTACCCCAACTCGGGCCACGTGTGCACGGACAGGTGCGATTCCTGGAGGATGGCCAGGCCGGTCACCCCCACGGGCGAAAAGGCATGCACGACCACGTCCACCACCGTCAGGCGGCCTTCTCGCGCACTTTCCTTGAGGGCCCGCTCCACGGCGCCCGGATCGTTCAGCACTGAGTGTGGGCAGTCGTGCAGTTCGAGCAGGTAGTGGGTTCCCACCCGGATCGTAGACGCGCGGTCGTCCCGCAGGGGCGGGGGCGGCGGGATGGCGCGGGGTCGTTTACTGGGCACGCGTTGCTCTGGCGTGGCTGAGGTTTGGCCTGGGAGTCGGGACCAGGTATGGATAACTACAGATTATCCTCACTTGGCCCGCTTCCGATGCCTCCTGCACCCAGCCGCTCCGCGGCCCCCACGTCCGCCGCGGATGCGGCGCCTCCCCTCCCCGACGACGGAATCCTCTACGAGCTCGCTTACTACCCGGACGTCGCGCCCGATCAGCTCCTCCTGGACTTTCTCACGACCCTGGTGGATCCGTTTGCCCGCGAGGGCCGAGTCCTCGACTGCGCCTGCGGCACGGGAGAGCCCATGCTCTGGCTGGCGGACCGGTACTCCATGTGCCTCTCGGACGCGTCGGCCGACATGCTGCGGGTTACCCAGGCCAAGGTGCACCAGCGCGGCCTGAACGGGGTGACGGTGCGGAGGGCGGAGTGGACGGCGCTGCCGGATGTCTTCCACGAACCGTTCGATGCGGTGCTCTGCACGGGCAACGCGCTGGCGCGGTCGCTCACGCTCCGTGCACGACGTGAGGCCCTGGACGGAATGTGTTCGGTAATGAGGCCCGGAGGGCTGCTCTACCTGGATTTTCGCGAGGACTTCGAGGAGCTGCCCACGGGCCGGTCGTCGCTCACGGAGGTCGCCGGGCCCGTGGAATGGGAAGGACTCGAGCTCGCGGTGCTCATCCACGAAACCCGGGTTGCTCCGCACGTCCGCCGCACCAAGGACCTCTACCTCACGGAACCGGGACGCGTCTCCCTCCAGCGGACCGTCACCTCCGAGTACCTCTCGTTTTCACGGAGTGAGATCCTCGCGGACCTGCTCGCCACGGGGTTTGGCGAGCCGACGTTCCATGCGCGCCCGGGCCGCTGGCCCATGGCGGCGATCACCGCGATCCGGAGCGCCTGACATGCGCATCGGGTTCATCTACGATGTGCGGGAGCACGTCTTCGGGATCGGCGAAGACGGCCTGGTGAACGAGCTGGCCACGGAGCTCTTTTCCCCCAGTCAGGCCAACGATCTGATCGCCGCGCTCAAGGCCTGCGGTCACCAGGTGGAGGTGGTGGATGGCGCCCGGGAGTTCCTGCGGCAGCTGCCCGCGATCAAGGAGCGGATCGACTTCGTCTTCAACGAGGCCAAGGGCCTGTACGGTCCCGACCGAAAAATGGCCGTCCCCGCCCTTTGCCGTATCCACGGGCTCCCGTTCCTGGGATCGGATGCCTACGCGGTGACGCTGGCTCGGAACAAGTTCCACACGCTCGCCGTGGCGGCCCTGTGCGGAATCCCGATTCCCCCCAGCGCGCTCGTTACCGACCCTGCCGGGACAGCGGGCTGGAGCGTGTTCCCCGCGATCGTCAAGCCGAATTACGAGAGCTCCAGCATCGGCATCACTGACCAGTCTGTGGTCGACGGGCCGGATACCCTGCGCGCGCAGGTGGCACACGTGCTGGACACCTACGGCCAGCCGGCGCTCGTGCAGGCGTTCATCGAGGGTGTTGAGGTCCAGGTGCCCGTGATCGGCAACGCCTCCCCCCGGGCGCTGGAGCTGGTGGAGCTGGTGGTGCCCCGCGGGCCGGGCAACCCCCATGGCATCGTTCGGAACGAGGACTGGGTGGAGGACAGCGTGGACTTTGCCCTGTACAAGGGCGACCCGGTGCTGGGCGCCTGGCTGCGGGAGCAGGCCGTCCGCGGCTTTCGGGCGCTGGGGTGCGCCGACTACGCACGGCTCGACTTCCGGGTGGATCCGCATGGGCGTGCGTACTTCATCGAGGCCGCCACGCACCCCGACATCTTCCAGGACTCCAGCTTCGTCCTGGCGGCCCGGGCTGCCGGGCTGGAGTTCGTGCCGCTCATCGGGGGGCTGGTGGAGGGATCGGTGGCGCGGCAGCGCAGCGGCGGGTAAGCCGGGCGGGTCAGTCTCCCCAGAACTGCATGTCGACCAGGTAGATCTCCGGGTGGGCGCCTATGGACCGCCGTGGGGGCACGGGGCGGCCGGGGTGCAGCGCGCCCGCAGCCTGGAGGACGCCGAGCAGCAAGCGGGTCCGCTGCTCGCCGTACGCGGGGTCGAACTCAGCCAGGCCGGTGTCGCATGCGGCAAGCTGCTCCAGGGCGGCGGCGTACCGTCCCAACGCCCGGTAGGCGGCGGCGAGGTTCAGCCGGATGGCCGTGGTGTACATTTCCTCGCCGATCACCATGGCCTCGTCCAGCAGGCGCAGGAGCAGCTCCGCGGCTTCTCCGGGGCCGCGGTCCGCAAGGATGCAGGCCGCTTGGTTGACGCGCAGGATGAGCTGGTTCACGGCACGGCTCGCGTGCTCCAGGGCCCGCTGCAGGAGCGCGACACCCTGGACCACGTTTCCCGAGCGCAGGTGGACGATGGCCAGGTTGTTGAGCAGGTAGTCCATCCCGAACCCGCCCAGCTCCTCGCCCACGCGAAGCGCGGATTCGATCGTCAGGCGAGCGCGCTCGAAGTCGGCCAGGAACAGGTACTCGGTGGAAAGGTTGGTGAGGGCCCGCACCACCTCGTGGTCGATGCGCCGCCGCCGGGCCACCTCCACGGCGCGCTTGAGGATGGGGATGGAGAGCTCAGGTTCGTAGAAGATGCATGCCTTGCGCATCAGCTGCGCGCGCTCCAACGGCTGGTCGGACTGGCTTAGCAGGCGGTCCGCCCGCACGAACACGTGCCGCGCGTCGGCGTACCGGTTCAGGTGCGCGTACGAAACCACCAGCTCCGCCAGCACCCGGCCGGTCAGGCCGCGCGGAGCTGGCTGGGCCGCCAGTTCCTCCAGGATCTCGGCCGCGCGTGTGAAGTCGCCCGGGTGGCTGCCCTTGTTCAGGCACTGGGCCAGCAGCAGCCCTACGCGCATGACCTCCTCGGGGCCCGGCGCGTCGTGCAGCGACGCGAGCTGCCGGAGTGCCTCCTCGTACGCCCCCGTGTAGTAGTAGCTCAGCGCTCGGTCGTAGTGGATGCCGAAGCGGTCGGCGGCGTATTCGGGGTGGCTGAAGATGTCCCCGGACTCCCACAGCTCGTCGAGCGTTCGCTGTGCCTCGCGAAAGAACCCGTGCTGCAGGCACTGCCGTGCATGCCGAAGCGAGTACAGCACGGCCGCGGCCGTGTTTCCCGCCGCGCGAAAGTGAAAGGCGACCTGCGAGCTGTCGTCGCACCCCGTGGCCACCAGGTGCTCTGCCAGGCGTGTGTGGATGCGCGCGGCGGTCCGGCCCAGCGAGCTGTAGATGAAGTCCCGGATCGTTACGTGCTCGAACTCCCAGCGCCGCTGCTCGAGCAGGTTGCGAACCAGGTGTTGCTGCTCCTCGATCGTGTTGAGGAGCGTGTAGGTGTCGCACAGGTCCAGGACCGCGTCCAGCGTGGCGTCCTCGAACTGCTCCCCGATCACGGCGGCGGCCTCCAAAATCCCCCGCGCGGCGGGGACGGAGCGGTACACCGTGCGCAGCCTTTCACCGATGGCGCTCATCAGCGAGGCGGGGAGGGAAAGCTCCTGAAGCGGCGCGGCCAGCCGGAACGTCCCCCGCTCGAAGACAAGCTGGCCCTCTTGACGCAGCAGGTCCATCACCGTCTTCACGATGTAGGGAACGCCCTGCGTGCGCTCGTACAGGAGGTTCGCCGAGCCCGTGTCCAGCTCCACGGGCGCACCCAGGATGCGCCCCATCAAGCTCTCGAGGCTCTCCCGGCGGTACGGACGCAACTCGCAGAACCGGACGTCTTCGCGGTCCGCCGCGGCGCGGTAGTAGGCAAGGAACTGCTCCACGCCCGCCGGTGAGGAGATCCCCGGGGCGTGGGGGTTGATGGACAGGATCCAGAGGATGTTCCCGCCCGCCGCGTGGTTGCGCAGGTACTTGAGGAACTCGAGGGTCTCTTGGTCCACCCACTGCACGGAGTCGATCCAGAAGAGCGCGGGCTGCTTCTTGACGGACCTGCGGATGAAGTCCAGGAGGTGGGGGTACTGGGAACGCTCCGTGAAGATGTCGCCCGGGAGGCCTGCCGACACGCCGGGAGACGAATCGGGTAAGAGCGGCTTGAGCCAGCTGCCTACGTAGGGAAGCGCCACCGCAAGGTCCCGGGCAGGCTGGGCATAGCGACGCCACCATGCTTTGCCCAGGTATTCGGTGAGCGCCTCGTAAAGGGGGTAGAGCGGCTTGGAGGTCTGCGGCCGGCCCGATGCCCGGAGCACAACGTCCGCCCCGTTCAGCGAGGCCAGGAAGGTCTCGACCGTATAGGTCTTGCCCAGGCCGCTCTCGCCACAGATCACTACCACCGACCCGGAGCCCGTCAGCGCCCGGGCATGCAAAGAGGCCAGCAGCTTGAGGTTGTTACCGAGCACAGTGCCTGCGCGGTGGGAACCGGCGCCTTCGGGGCGGGGGGAGATAATCTGTAGTTATAAGCCTGCGAGGCTACGCGCCGGGTGAGGCTTACGGAATATTTTTACGTCGTGAAACAATGTGGCGCATTCAAGTATTTCGCAAGTGCCTCTTTGTCGGGTAGCAGGACCGGGCCCATCGACTCATCGTAACGGCGACGGTGCCTGTCGGGTCGTCGACGAAATTGACCCGGAGATCCCGGATCGGGCGGGTGTGGCGCTCGGCGGGAATGCAGAACGGGCCGGCCCCGGTTTCCCGGAGCCGACCCGTGCACGTCACCACTTCCGCACTTCCGCACTTCCGCACTTCCGCACTCACTCCCGGGGCGGGTCGCCGGGCTGGTACGGGAGCTGGTTCATCAGGTAGCGCACCACGCTGTCGACCTTGCTGGTGCGCAGCCGGTCCGTGCGGATGACGACGGACGCCGTGGGGCCGTGGCGGTGCACGTCCACGTGGACGGTGCCCTCGGCGCCGCTGTAGGTGCGGCTGTGGCTGTCTTCCTTGGTCAGCGCCAGCTCGCCGCGCGTGGTGAAGATCTCGTCCACGCGCGTCCACACGTCGCGCATGGAAAGGGCCGTCAGGCGCTCGTAGTCCGCCATCGCTTCAAGACTCTCGGTTGAGTTTCACTCGTTGCCCAGCAGGGCCGCCCGCAATTCCGCGTACGGCCGCGCGCCCACCAGCCACTGTGCCGCGTCTCCCGTGCCAACGACGACGGTGGGCGTGCCGTCCACGCCCGCGCGCCGGGCCGCGTCCTGCTCCGCCGCGATGCGCGGCGCCCACGTGTCCACGTCCAGCACCACCTTCATCTCGCCGGCGTCCATGCCCAGCGCCGTGCCTAGCGCCACCAGCACGTCGATGCGCGAGATGTCGCGGCCGTCCACGAAGTACGCGCGGTAGATCGCGTCCCGCATCGCGGGGCCCGTGCCGCGCGACTGCGCGAAGGCGGCCGCCTCGTGCGCCTTGGCCGTGCGCACGGGCGCCGGTGGAACGCCGATCTCCAGCCCCAGCTCGTCCGCCAGCGGCGTGAGCGCCTCCATCCACTCGCCGCCGCCTCCGCGAAGGGGCGCGGGCGCGGGAAAGAGTTCGTAGGCCAGGTACGTCGATTCGATCTCGCCCGCGGCCTCCATCCGCCGCAGCATCGCCTCCGTCACGTAGCTGAACGGGCAGGCAAAGTCCGAGAACACCGTCACGGGGACCGCCATCGCCTCAGCTCTCCCATCGGGACCGTACGCAACGAAAAGCGCGCGGAAGATGCTCCGCGCGCCCGTCCGCCGCAAGCCTTCGCCGCCCGCGCCTGCGGGTCAGCTCATCCAGAGCCGCACGTCGGCGACCACGGGGAGCACGCGCGAGGCGTCGCACGCGGCCAGCGCGGCGGCGAACAGCAGGGCGGGGAGGATGCGCATCATCCGATGCATGGAGGGGGCGGTGTTTATCGGGCAGAGTTCCGGCGCGACGGGGGCCGCCTGCGGGATGTCGACGACGACGGTGTCCGCCATCCCGTGCCCGTCGTGCCGATCGTACGTGTGGTCGTCGCCGCTGGTGAACGTGCTGACGGAGTTCTCCAGCTTCCACGGGCCGTCCTCCCTGCGCCGCAGGACGACGTAGTGCGCGTCCGAGCACACGTTGCCGCAGCGGTGCTCGTAGAAGACGAGGGCCATCGTGCGATCGTAGTCGTACGCCACGCGCGAGAACTCGTGCCGGCCCTCGGCGCCGGGATGCAGGCGGGCGAGGGCTGCCCATCCGTTGCAAGAATGGGGAAGCCACGGCTGGCCCGGGCGCAGGCCGAACAGGGCACGGAACTCCGTCTCCGACATCAGCCGGTACTTGCCGCGATCCAGCGGAAAGGCCGGCTGGATGGGGTAGCGCGCCTCGCTCACGTAGGCCAGCCGGCTGACGAGGCCCCCGCCGCGGCGCGGGCCGATCTTCTCGATCTCCACCTCCAGCAGCGACTGCATGACGGCGTCCATCTGCATGGCGCGCGTGCTGTCCATCACCACGAAGAACGCCGGCTCGCCCTGCGGAATGGCCTCGAGGACGGCGGAGTAGACCGCGTAGTCCATGGAATCCAGCCGCGCGCCGGGCGGCCCGAACCCCGGCCCCGGCGGCGCGGGCGGCGGCTCGATCGCCGACTCGGCAGCCGTCGCCGGCGTCTGCTCCATCGCGGGGACGACCGCCGGTACGGGCGCGGGCGGCGCCTGGCCCGCGCACCCGGCGAGGAGCGCGAGGGAAAGCAGGCGCCGGACGCGCATCAGCGGAAGCAGCGCAGGGGCACGTCCAGCGGCTCGCGCGGGCCGGGGATGCTATAGTGCCACCACTCCTTCTCGTAGTTCTGAAAGCCTTCCGCCGCCATCGCCTCCACGAGCATGCGCCGGTTCTCGGCCACCTGGCCGGAGGCGTTGGCCGTGTGCGCCGTCTCGGTAAAGGTGTCGTACGGGGTACCCATGTCCACGTCGCGCTCCGTGCGCAGGTCCACGAGCGTGAGGTCCACCGTGCGGCCCACGTTGTGGCCGCTCTGCCGGGCCACGTACCCCTGCTCCAGCACCCACTGGTTGCCGGAGCGCTCCGCCCAGTCCACCATGCCCAGCGTGGCGCGGACGGGGCGGTACGCGTCGAACACCTTGAGGCTGAACCCCCGGGGACGCAGCCGCGCCTGCACGCGTCCCAGCGCCTGCGCGGCCTCCGGGCGCAGCAGGGCCACGGGCCGCTCGTAGCCGGGGAGCACGTCGCCCGTGAAGTTGTTGCGCGTGGCGTAGCGAACGTCCGTGCGGATCGTCCGATCCATCGAGCGCACGTTCACGAGCGCGCCGGGCGCGATGCGGCACTCGTCCGCCTGCGCCGTCGCCGATCGGGCGGTGGCCGCCGGCGCGCACGCCGCCGCCACGAGAAGGAGCCAGCCGGAAAGCAGTCTGTGCATCGTCCGCCGTTCAGAAGTCATATCGCGCTCCGTCCTCGCCCAGCCGCAGGTTCGCATAGGTCTGTCGCGCCTCCGTCAAGTCGTCGTCCGTCACACCCGGCGGCAGGTGGACGAGCACCGTCCGTCCCGCGCCGGCGTCGCGCGCCACCCCGGCGGCCTGCACGTACGTGGTGTGGCCGCCCAGCGTGGTGCCCGTGGCCTCGTGGATGAGCAGGTCCGCGCCGCACGCCAGCTCCGTGATGTCGGGCGAGACGGCCGTGTCGCACGAGTAGGTGCAGATGCCGCCGCCGGCCACGTCCTCCACGCGGATGCCGATCACGGGCACGCCGTGGATGCCGGGCGCCGCGGTGATGCGCCAGCGCTCGTTCTGCAGCACGGGCGCGCCGGCCTCCAGCCGCACCTCGTGCTCCTGGATGTGCGGCACGCCCTCCCATCCGCCCGTGCGGAACGCGTCCCACACGCGCCGGGCCTGGTCCAGCGCGGGGCGAATGCCGTAGACGGGGATGGGATGCCGCCGGCCGGAGAGCCAGATCTTTTCCATGAAGAGGGGAAAGCCGGCGCAGTGGTCCGGGTGCTCGTGGGTGACGATGAGCGCCTCGATGCCGGCGGGGTCCAGGCCGGATGCCAGCAGGCGCTGGATGGCGTCGCCGCCGCAGTCCACGACGACGGAGTGCCCGCCGCTTTCGAACGCGAGCATGGTGGTGGTCCGCTCCGGCCCGCTGAACCCGGCGCCGGTTCCCAACAGGTGCACCACGGCCATCGTTCGCCTTCCTCTCTTCGCGCGTTCATCCGCATCCCCATCCATCCGCCTCACGCGGACACAATGCGCGGACGGCGGGCCGCCGGGCAAGATGACGGTACGGAGGTACGGACGTACGGAGGTGATGGGGCAGGATGGATCGAGAGAAGGAGCGGAGTACGAGCGGGCGCCCCCTCCGGGCTCGTAAAACTCGCCCACCTCCCCCAATAAAACCTGGGGGAGGTTGAAAGGGCGGATCGCGCGGGGCAGCCGGGTCCCAGCCCGGCGACTGAAGTCGCAGCTGCGGAAGCGTGATGTCGGCCTGCGCCGACGGGTCCGGCGCGGGCGAGTGCCGTGGAGTGCGTGGACATCGCGCCGCCAACGGCGAAGCCCCGTCCCAACCCGCGCGTGGCGGGCAGAGACGGGGCTCGCGAGGGCGAGGGCAGTTGCAGGCTGCCCCCTGTAACCTGTCCCCCGTACCCCGCAGTTCAGGCAGCGGCAGGCTATTCCCTATTCCCTATCACCTATTCCCTGCGTTTCCCAACCTCCTCCACCAGCTTGTTGCACCCATGCTCCGGGTCCGCCCGCGACATGGCGTAGTCCCGCGCGTAGTCGCGCCACACGTTCTCCTCCAGGCTGCCGGGCGACGGGCGGTTCACGCGAAAGCTGGCCGCCTTGGTCTCGTACGCCGTGGAGTCTTCCTTGCTTCCCGCGCTGAACGCCGAGTCGATGTAGGCCGTCTCGTGCGCCCGCAGGTCCGCGAAGGTGGCGTACACCCGCGCGAACGTGTGCGGCGCGCTCACCAGGCTGGGCACGGACCCGCGCGCCTGGCTTTGCCGCAGCAGCGTGTCCAGCGTGGCCAGCCGCGTTTGCGCGTGCTCCTGCAGCGCCTCGGCCACGCAGGCGTCGCGGCGGGCGTCGCGGCGCGCCTGCAGCTGGTCTTCGGAAAGCGCCTCCCGCCCGCAGGCGACCAGCAGAACGGCGACGAGGGCAACGGGGACGGTCCTGTGCATGCGGCGGTTCTGGAACAGTGAGATGGATGATCGGGACGCGGCCGTCACGCGGGGAGCACGAGCTCGGGAAAGAGCGCCCGCTCCACCAGCTCGCACACCAGGTGAATCAGCGTGATGTGCCCCTCCTGGATGCGCTCCGTGGCCTGCGCCGGCACGACCAGGCTTTCCGCGCACAGCGCGCGCATCCGCCCGCCGTCGCGGCCCGTGAGGCCCACGGTGAGCACGCCGCGGGCATTGCCGGCTTCCACGGCGCGAAGCACGTTGGGCGAGCTGCCGCTGGTGCTGATGGCCACCAGCACGTCGCCCGGCCGCGCCAGGGTCTCCACCTGCCGGCTGAAGACCGTGGCGAACTCGTAGTCGTTGCTCCAGCAGGTGAGCGTGGCCGCGTCCAGCAGGTGGTGCGCGGGAAGCCCCGGCCGGTCACGCTTGTACCGCGCCACGAGCTCCTCCACCAGGTGCATGGCGTCGCAGGCGCTGCCGCCGTTGCCGCACGCGTACAGCCGGTTGCCCGCGCGGAACGCCTCGGCGATGCGGCCGGCCACTCGCTGGATGTCGGGCGCCATGTCCCGAAGGGCCAGCTTTACGCGCGCGGACTCGTCCAGCGCATCGCGAATCAGGGAGAGAACGTCCTCGTGCGGCATCTTTTGACGGCGGCGCGCCGGCCCGGCGCGATTCAGGCGGGCAGCCGGCCCGCGCAACGGTGCTCCGATCGGAACGGGAATGATTCCATGCGCCGCACGGGCCACGCAAGGGCGCGGGTCTTCTTCCTCTGCCTCGCGGCCCTCCTGGCGGCTGCCTGCGGACGCGAGGACACCCTGCCCCCGGCCCGGCAGATCCCCCTCGCCACGCCCGTGGAGGAAGGCGCCACCTTGGCCGTGGACTCCGCGGACCTGCTGTGGGTGGGCACCCCCGGCCGGCTGACGGCGCTGGACACCGCGGGCCGCGCCCGGGCCACCGTCACCATCAGCCGCGACAGCGTGCCCCGCGTCCTCTGGCGGACGGGCGGCCGGCTGGTGATCCGCGACGGGCGGCGTCTTTCCGGCGCGGACGCGGCGGGCGGCGCGGCAAAGGCGGGCTATGGATCCACGGGGCTGCGCGCCGCCGCCCGCGACCCGCGCGGCCGCTGGGTGTTCACGGCCAACCGGCGCGGCGGGATCATGGGGCTGGATCCCGCCAGCCTGCAGCCGCGCTGGAGCTGGCCCGAGACGGGCGGCGAGGCGCTGGGGATGGCCGTCTCGCCCCTGGCGGACCGGGTGTACGTGTCCGTGGACCGCGCCACCGACCTGCCCGCCGCCGTGCAGGTGCGCGACGCCGGCAGCGGCCGCGTGCTGATGAGCGCCGAGCAGGCCGAGCCCCTGCACGGCCTTGCCGCCGGGCCGGACGGCACCCTGTACGGCTACGCGGACGGCGTGGTGGTGCGGCTGCGGCACGGACCGCAGGGGCTGCGGCGCGTGTGGACGGAAACGCCACCCGTCCGCGCGTCCGGCGGCGAGATGGAGCTGCGGGTGGATCCGTCCGGGGCGCGGGTGGCCGTGTTCGGCCGGGGCAGGGGAGCGCGGCTGGCCGTGCTGGACGCCCGCACGGGGCGCGTGCTGGGGCTGACGAAAACGGCGCCCCTCGACGCCGCGTTCGGGGTCGAGGGACGCCTGTACCTGCTGGAGCCGCGGGTGATCCGCGAGGTGCGCTGACGCGCGGGGCTCAGTGCCCCAGGTCGTCGCCGCCGCCCTGGCGGCTCATGAGCACGCCCGCCGCGATGAACGGCAGCGAGTTCAGGGCCAGGCTCGCGATCGCCGCGTACACCAGGTACTGGTTGCCGGAGAAAATCCCGTACAGGAGTCCGGCGATGGCGGGCAGGGTAATCAGGACGGCGCCGATCAGCGCGAACTTCATGGGTCCGTCTCCAGCGTGTATTCAGAAGGGTCGTTGTCGGGTTCAGCAGGCGGCAAGCTACGCGCCGGGCGGGTGGATTTGCAAGGGCCGTGCGCCTGGGACGGACGGCAGGGAATACGGAACACGGAATAGCGAATAACGGACGGAACCGCGGGGACAGGAGACAGGTTACAGGGGAGGGCCTGCAACTGACCGGACGACCGACGTCTGCCCGCCGTTGTCGCGATGCCCGCCGTATCGCACGGTACTCGCCCGGGCCAGACCCGTCGGCGCAGGCCGACATCACGTTGTCTCAGCCGCGACTTCAGTCGCCGCGGCTGGGTGCCGATACTTCTCCACTGGATCGCCGTGTGCTTCAACCTCCCCCAGCAGTTTTGGGGGAGGTGGGCGAGTTTTACGAGCCCGGTGGGGGCGCCGCGCGGGCTCGGCGTATTGAAATGCTCCCTGGCCGATCGGCATCCACTGTCTCTTCCCTTTCGTTGACCGCTGGCGTCTTCCATCCCGTACGGCGCAGGAAGGTCCTCCCTTTTTCTCTGAATTTCTGACGGACGACCCCGCGCCCTTTCCGCCGCCGCGTTTTGGCGTGATTGCTTCCGTAAACGCATGAGCGGCGCTCATCACACGCGGTGTACGCTTCGTCCCACGATCGTTTGCGCCATCGCGCGACAACATCGTATATTCATCAGGTTATCCCTTAATTCCGCAACACACGTCCCAAACGGGCCTCTTGAAGGTTCTTCTCCTCGATGCCGACCGCAGTGTCGGTCGAACGCTCGAACCGGAGCTGGACGACGCGGAGCTCTTTTCCGCCCAGTCGCTTTCCGAGGGGCTTCGGCTGATCGCGTCCGGCAGCTGGGACCTGATCCTGCTGGACGCGGACTTTTCCGGGGCCGGCCTGGAGATCCTGGGCCGGCTGCACGAGGACGGCGGCATCCCCGCCCCCGTGGTGCTGCTGACGGCGCGGCCCACCATGGACCTGGCCATGGAGGCCATCCGCCAGGGCGCGCACGACGTGCTCCCCAAGCCGCTGCCCCGCGGCCGGGTGCGCGAGATCCTCCTGGGCGTGGAGGAGATCAAGCGCCTGCGCCCCCTGCCCGAGGCCGGCGGCGACGACGGCACCATCGTGGGCGCCAGCCAGGGGATGATGGGCGTCTTCAAGTCCATCGCCCGCGCGGCCACCAGCGACGCCACGGTGCTGGTGCTGGGCGAGAGCGGCACGGGCAAGGAGATGGTGGCGCGCGTGCTCCACAGCCGCTCGCGCCGCAGCCGCGGACCGTTCGTGGCCATCAACTGCGCCGCCATTCCCGAGAACCTGCTGGAAAGCGAGCTCTTCGGGCACGAGAAGGGCGCCTTTACGGGCGCCATCGGCCGGCGCATCGGGCGGTTCGAGCGGGCGCACGGCGGCACGCTCTTCCTGGACGAGATCGGCGACATGTCCATGGCCCTGCAGAGCAAGATCCTGCGGGCCATCCAGGAGCGCGAGGTGGAGCGCGTGGGCGGCGGCAACCCCGTCTCCATCGACGTGCGCATCGTGGCCGCCACCAACCGCGACCTGCAGCAGGCCGTGCGCGAGGGGCGCTTTCGCGAGGACCTGTACTACCGCCTGGCCGTGGTGACGGTCATGCTGCCGCCCCTGCGTGAGCGCGGGAGCGACCTGGACCTGCTCTCGCTGCACTTCTTCGCGCACTACGCGCGCGAGCACGGCCGGCCCGTGCGCGCCGTGGCCGAGGAGGTGTTCAATGTCCTTCACCGCCACCCGTGGCCCGGCAACGTGCGCCAGCTGCGCAACGCCGCCGAGCGCGCCGTGGTGATGGCCGACGGCGAGATCCTGCTTCCGCAGCACCTTCCGGCCGACATCCTCCACCCGCCCGAGTCGGCGCAGCCCGCCGGCGCGGCCGGCCCCGCGGAGCCCCCGCTGGTGACGCTGGAGGAGATGGAAAAACGCATGATTCGCCGCGCCCTGCGCGAAACGGCCAACAACGTCACGGTGGCGGCCGAGCGGCTGGGCATCCACCGCAACACGCTGCGGCGCAAGATCACGGATTACGGCATCGACCAGGGGTGACCCCGGTTGGGCCTCACGTTTGCACTGTTCACGTGCACACCGCACACATCTGGTGCGGTCCGCCGTGCCGCACGGGTGGGTCGAACGTTTGATCCAGAGCCTGCAAGGTGTTATGTTGCAGGTGGTTGCCACGAGATGCGTCCCCCGGCGCCTCGCGGTATGCTCCGTGCGCAGGCGGCGGTGTCCCCTCCCTTTTCACACCCCGGAGGACCTGAATGACCCTCTCCATCCGTTCGCTCGGCATTTCGCTCGCGTTGTTCCTGGCTGTCGTTGGTGGTGGCTGCTCCGACGTGGACCCCACCGGGTCGGCGCGCCCCGCGCAGGTAGAGCCCGCCGGTCCCTCGCTCAGCGCCGGCCAGCTGAACCCGCTGGCCCGGTTTCGCACGCGTCCGCAGGTGACCATCGCCTGGGCCAAGAAGTGGATCGGGCCCGAGGGCGGGCGGCTGGATTTCATGGGATTTGCCATCGACGTGCCGGCCGGCGCCGTGGACCGGGTGACGATGTTCACCCTCAAGCTGCCCGTGGACCCCAACGGCAGCGAGCACGTGGTGGCTGAGTTCGGCCCGCACGCCGTGAAGTTCGCCAAGCCCGTGTCCATCGAGTTTCCGTACCGCGGCACGACCATCGAGGGCAGCAGCACGCCCACGGTGGTGTGGTGGAACGGCGGCTGGGTGGGCATGGGCGGCTCCGTCACGAGCGACGGCCAGCGCCTGCGCACCACGACGGACCACTTCTCCACGTACGGCACGACCGCCACGCTGGGTACCACGTTCGTGACCTCCGGGGGCTGAGCGCCGCGGTATCGTGTCTCGCAACGAAGCAACCGTAGAGCAGCTGCTGGGCCTGCTGCCCGATGTCGACGAGCTGGAGCTCCTCCGGCTCACGATCATCGGGACGGCGGTGCCCGATCCCGGCAAGGCCTGGGACAGCTCCAGCGCGTACGCGACGGTCGACAAGCGCATCGTTTCCGCCGACGAGGTGGACCGGGCGGTTCGTCAGGCCGAGGAATCGCTGCGCGAGCACATCGCATCTCTCTACGAGGGGCTGCGTCCCGTCTTCCGTTCCTTCTTCGAAGGGCGCGAGGACGACGCGGGGCGCCAGCTCGTGGTGCTGGGCGAGCAGCTCGAGGGGCGCGGCCGCATGAAGGCCGCGCGCCAGTGTTACCGCACGGCGCTGAACCTTTCGCTGCCGCTGCTGGACAAGGGCCCGCAGATCCTGGCGCTTCGCCGGATCGGGCGGGTTTCGCTTACCCTGGGCGATTTTCACGAGGCGGCGCTGCACTACGAGCGCAGCGCCCAGCTGGCCCGGGACGCGGGCGAGACCCGCGGCGAGGTGGTGGCCCGTACGGGGTACGGCAACGTGCTCGCCTGGCAGGGCCGGTGGTCCGAGGCGGAGCGCCACTACCGGGACGCCCTGGCGCTCCTGGAGGCCGAGGACGGCGACCGGCCCAGCGTGGAGCGCGCCCAGCTTCTCAACAACCTGGGCAACATCGCCACGTGGCTGCAGCGGCTGGACGAGGCCGAGGCCACCCTGACCCAGGCGCTTTCCATGTCGGACTCGCTGGGTTCGGCGCCGGACCTGGCAGTGGGCTTCGTGCACCTGGCCCACCTGCGCGAGCGGCAGCAGCGGCCCGACGAGGCGCGCCAGGCGTACGAGCGCGCCCTGGGGCTTCCCGTTCCCCCGTCGCTGCAGTCGGGCATCGCCACGGACCTCGCGGACCTGTACCTGCAGAGCGGCCACCTGACCCGCGCGGAGGAGTGGAGCCGCGTGGCCGAGGAGCACGCCATCCGCGCCGGCTCGGCCTACACGCTGGGGCGCATGTACCAGGGCCGCGGCAACATCGCGCGGGCCCGGGGCGACGAGGACGGCTTCACGTTCTTTGAAAAGGCCCTGGAGATCGCCCGGGACAAGGGGTACCCGTTCCTGGAGGCCGAGACGCTCGCCGAGTACGCGGAGCTGCGCCGGCACACGGGCGGGACCGAGGAGGCGGAGGCGTACCTGGAGCGCGCCCGCGAGATCTTTGCCTCCCTGGGGGCCGTGCAGAGCGTCGCGGACGCGGACCGGGTCCTGGAGGAGATCCGGGTGGAGCGGACGGTGGTGGAGGTGCCGCCGGAGACGCCGCTGGCCGCCGCCGGAGACTGAGCCCGCCGACACGCGCCCGCGCGTCGGACCGACACACCGAACGGCGGGGCTCCCCGGGGGGAGCCCCGCCGTTTTGCCCCGTTTGCCCCCGGCCCGAACATTGCCCTCCCCCCGGAGGTACAAGCCCAGAACGCCCCGGCGCCCGCGCGCCGGGTCCGGTGCCGCAATCCAAGGCGAGGCAGTCACTTGAGCCGTTCGCGCAGGTTCCCCTTTCTTCGCCCCCGGGCGCTGGCCGTGCTGGCCGCGCTGGGGGCCGCCGTCGTTCCGGCGGCGGCACAGGAGGGGGAGCGCGCGCCGGACCTGCCGCCTGCCCTCTCCGCGGACGCGGACTCCTCGCTCGCCGCGTCCGATCCGCTGCTGTGCCGGTCCGGCGCGACCATCAGCGAGATCTTCGTGGACAACGGGTCCGTGTTCGACGTGGGCAGCGAGGACCTGGACGCCCGCTTCAACTGGGCGTACCGCACGGCCAACCGCATGCACGTCCGCACGCGCGAGGGCGTCATCCGCCGCGAGCTGCTGTTTCGCGAGGGGGACTGCTACACGCCGGCCCTGCTGGAGGACTCGGAGCGCATCCTCCGCAGCCTGACGTTCATCGCCGACGCGGACGTCTTTGCCGTGCGCCAGCCGGACGGCACCTACCACGTGGTGGTGGAGACGCGCGACGAGTGGTCCGTGCGCCTGGAGCCGCAGTGGGACCGCGACGACGGCGGGATGGGCATCACGGGGGTGGAGCTGCGCGAGGACAACCTGCTGGGCAGCGGCCAGCACGTCTCCGCCTACTTCAAGGAGTACCAGGGCGAGCGGGTGTACGGCGCCAACGTGGGCACCCGCCAGCTCTTTCACACGCAGTGGGACGCGGACCTGGGCGTGGCCCGCACCCCCGTGGGGATCTCCGTCGTACAGCGGCTGGCCTACCCGTTCCGGGGAGAGAGCGGGCGCTGGGCGTTCCGGGAGCAGATCGAGCACACGGAGCGCAACTTCGAGATCTTCGTTCCGCGCGAGGACGGGCCGGGCGTGCAGCGCCGCTTTTTTCCCGAGTCGCGCCGCTCGGCCGACGTGGGCGCGGTCATGCGCCTGGGGCGGCGCGGCAACCTGACGCTCTTTGGCCTGGCGGTGGCGGGCGAGTGGACGGAGTACCCGCGCGACTACCTGTCCACGGACGGGGGCGGCGACCAGCCCATGACGCGGCAGGTGTCCGGCGGGGACGAGCCCGTGCCCGTGGTGACGGGGCTGGACACCGTCTCCAGCGTGCGCATCGTCTTTCTCGCGGGACAGCGCAACGTGTACTTCCAGCGCCGCCGCGCCCTGGACGCGGTGCGCGGCAGCGAGGACGTGCGGCTGGGGGTGGAGGCCGAGGTGGCCGTGGGCCGCAGCGTGGCCGCCTTCAGCGACGACGACGACCTGATGGTGGACGTGGGCTTCTCGCTCGCGGGCGCCCCCGTGCGGACGCTCGTGGCGGGCGTGCGTGCCACGGCCAGCGGGCGCCGCGACTTTGGCGCGGACCCGGGGGCGTTCGAGTGGCGCAGCGTCTTTGGCCAGGCGGACGCGTGGGCGTACTGGCGGCCGTCGGACGCGTCGCGGCACACGGTGGTGGCGTCGGCGTCCATGGTGGGCGGATGGCGGACGACGGTGCCGTTCCAGCTCACGCTGGGCAACCGGGCCGGCCTGCGGGGCTTTCCCTCGCACGCGTACCCGGGCGAGCGGCGGCTGGTGGGCACGCTGGAGCACCGGATGTACCTGGGATGGCCGTATCCGCGGCTGTTCGATCTGGGGACGGCCGCGTTCGTGGACGTGGGCAAGATGTGGGCGGGGGGCGACACCTTCGGGGTGAACTCGCCGTGGGCCACGAGCGCGGGGCTGGGGCTGCGGCTGGCGTTCCCGCCGGGGTCGCGGCGCACGTACCGGCTGGACATCGCCGTTCCGGTCAACACGCGGGGCTACTCGGCGCGCGACGTGGTGTTCACGCTGGGGGTGGGCCAGGCCGTGGGCCGCAGCCAGGGCGACGACCCGCAGCTGCGCCGCAGCAACCGCCGGGCGGTGGCGGCGTCGCTGTTCAACTTCCCGAACTGAACGGCGGTACGAAGGTACGGAAGTGCGTGAGTGCGGCGGGGCGCCCTTCTCCAGGTGACTGGGGGAGGGCGTTTGAGTTTGTGCAGTGTGGCGGGCGTCCGGCGGAGCGCGCCCTCCGCTCGCCTGGGCTCGCACCTCTCCCAGAAAAGACAGGGGGAGGATGAACAGCGGATTCAGCGCGGCCACGGGCGTCGCGTCGTGCACGATCCCCATCACCCTCCCCCGCGCAGTTTGCGGGGGAGGGCCGGGGAGGGGGGCGCCCGCCCGCCGCGTAGTCTCTCCATCCCCTCTCGATTCGTATCCTCCGGTTCCGCATCCTCCCTCCACTTCTTCCCCAGCCCGTCTCTTCCGGCCACGTCCCCCCTCCACCTGATTCGCCTCGCGGCCCGGTGCCTGCTATTCTGTCGGTGCTCAACCGCCAGCAGGTGGAAATCGCACAATCAGACGTACCGGACACATCGGAATGCAGGACCTGCCGCTCACCCTGTACCGCGCCGCCTGGGTGCTCCCCGTGTGCGCGGACCCCATCCGCAACGGCGCCGTCCTCGTGGGCACGGACGGACGCATCGCCACGGTGGGGCCCGCGACCGCCATCGAGCCGCCGGAGAGCGCACAGGTCATCGACCTGGGCGAGGCCGCGCTCCTGCCGGGGCTGGTGAACGTGCACGCCCACCCCGAGCTGGCCATGTTCCGCGGCGCCCTGGAGGACCTGTCGTTCCGTGACTGGATCCTTCGCCTCGTCGGCGCCAAGCGCGCGGCCCTCACGGACGCGGACTTTCACGCCGCCGCCCGCTGGACGATGGTGGAGGCGCTCCGCTCCGGGATCACGACGCTGGCGGCGACGGAATCGTCCGGGGCGTCCGCCGCGGCGCTGTGCGAGGCGGGGCTGCGCGGCGTGGTCTACCAGGAGGTGTTCGGGCCGGACCCGTCGCAGGTGGACGATTCCATGGCCGGCCTGCGCGCGGCCGTGGACTGCTTGCGCGCGTGGGAGTGCGACCGCGTGACCATCGGCATCAGCCCCCACGCGCCGTACACGGTGAGCGACGAACTCTTTCGCGCGGTGGGCGAGTACGCCGTGGCGGAGCGGCTGCCCATGGCCGTCCACGTGGCGGAATCGACCATCGAGCACCAGCTGGTGCAGGCCGGCGAGGGCGACTTCGCACCGGGGCTGCGCGCCCGCGGCATTGCCACGCCCCCGCGCGGACGCACGACGGTGGAGATGCTGGACCGGCTGGGCGTGCTGCGCGCGCGGCCGCTCCTCATCCACTGCGTGCTGCTGGACGGGGACGACATCCGCCGCGTGAGCGACACCGGGTCCGCCGTGGCGCACTGCCCCGTGGCCAACGCGCGGCTGGGGCACGGGCTGGCGCCGTACCCGGAGATGATCGCGCAGAACGTGCGGGTCGGCCTTGGCACGGACTCCGTGGGCAGCAACAACCGGCTGGACCTGCTGGAAGAGGCGCGCATCGCGTCCATCCTGCACCGCGCGCGGCTGGCGCAAAGCGACCTGCTGCGCCCGGCGGACCTGCTGCGGCTGTGCACGATCGACGGGGCGCGGGCGCTGGGGCTGGACGGCACCATCGGTACGCTGGAGCCGGAAAAGGACGCGGACCTGTGCGCCATCAGCCTGGCGGCGCCGCACGTGCGCCCCGTGCACGACCCGCTGGCGGCCATCTTTCACGCGGCGCGCGGCTGCGACGTGGTCATGACGATGGTGCAGGGCCGCGTTCTCTACCGCGACGGGCGGCTGGCCACGCTGGACCCCGCCGCGCTGGAGCCGGTGATGGAGGACGCCGCCGCCCGCCTGCGCGAGGCCATGCGATGAGCGCCGCGCGGGACGCCCTGGACGCCCGCTCGCGCGAGGTGGGGCGGGTGCTGCGGCGAATGCTCGTCGTGAGCCTGGTGCTCGTGGGCGGCAAGACGGCCGCGGGGCTGGCGAGCGGGTCGCTGGCCGTGCTGGGCGGCGCGTTCGACAGCGCGCTGGACGTGATGACCACCGTCGTCGCCATCCTCCTCGCGCGCGTGGCCGGAAAGGAGCCGGACGAGGATCACCCGTACGGACACGAGAAGTTCGAGGCCCTGGGCGCGCTGGCCATGGTGGCCTTCCTGTCCATCACCGTCTACGAGCTCGTGCGCACGGCCATCGGGCGCATCGGCGGGCCGCCGGACGCGCCCGTGGACACGTGGCTGGGCGTGGCGGTGATGGGTGGATCGCTCGTCCTGGGCATCGGCGCCTCGGAGTACGAGCGTCGGCGGGGCAAGGCGCTGGAAAGCGAGCTGCTGCTGGCGGACGCGGCGCACCTGCGCGCGGACGTCTTCGTCACCCTCGCCGTCCTGGCCGGCCTGCTGCTGACGAAGCTCGGCTGGCGCGACGGCGACGCGTGGACGGCGCTGCTGGTGGCCGTGCTCATCATCCGCACGGGCGTGCACATCATCCGCGAGACGGTGCCCGTGCTGGTGGACGAGGCCGCGGTGGATTCCAACGAGATCCGCCGGATGGCGGAGGCCATGGATGGCGTGGACGCCGCGTACGACGTGCGCTCCCGCGGCCGCGCCGGTGCCCGCTTCGCGGAGCTGACCATCGCGGTCAAGGGCGGGCTGGACGTGGAGACGGCGCACGAGATCGCGGACCTGGTGGAGGACGAGGTGTGCCGCCGGCTGGGCGCGCGGCAGGTCGTCGTCCACGTGGAGCCGCGCTCCGCCGCGCCGCCTCGCCTGCTGGACCCGCCGCGGACGGAGCCCGCGTCGTGACGTCGCTCCCCCGTGCCGCCGGCGCCGAGCAGATGGACGAGCCGGGGCAGGATCCCGCGGAGCTGGGCCGCAGCCTGGCGGACCTGCGGGGCGTGAACCGCTGGCTGGGCGGATCCCGCGTCGTCCTCCGTCACCTGGGCCGGCTGGTCGCGCGGCATCCGCGGCCCGCGTATCGCGTGCTGGACGTGGCGACGGGCTCGGCGGACATCCCGCTGAAGGTAGCTGCCTGGGCGCGGTCGAAGGGGCTGCGGATGCAGATCACCGCGACCGACCTGCACGCGACGACGCTGGACTTCGCGCGGCGGCAGGCGGCGGCGGACCCGGACGTGCGGGTGGAGGCGGCGGACGCGATGAACTTGGCGTACGCGGACGGCGCGTTCGACTTCGTGCTCTGCTCCACGGCGCTGCACCACTTCGACGCACGGGCCGACCTGCTGCGTGTCCTGTCGGAGCTGCGCCGGGTGAGCGCGATCGGGGGGATCGTGAACGACCTGCGGCGGTCGCGGCCCGCGCTGGTGGGCGCCACCCTGCTGGCGGCGACGTTCTGGCGCACGCACCCCGTCACGCGCCACGACGGGCCCCTGTCCGTGCGCCGCGCGTTCACGCCCGCGGAGCTGGACGAGTTGGCGCGCGCGGCGGGGCTGCCGGGCGCGCGGGTGCACCGGCACGAGCCGTTTCGCGTGGCGCTGGTGTGGGAGACGGAGGCGGGAGCGCGGAGATGATGACGCATGACCGGCACCGGGCCTGAGCGACTGAAGTCGCCGCAACGACCGCGGAAAGCCTCGCAAACTGCGCGAGGCTTCAGCGGCGCGTGGGGATGGTGCATCGTGGCAGGGTATCTCTCGCGTGCGGAGGGCCCCCTCCCCCCGGTCCCCTGCCCCCGCTCCGCGGGGGAGGGGGAGAACTGCGCGCCCGGACGGATCGTGGCTGGCGGCGTGGCACCCTCCCGCGAGGGACAATCCGCGCAGGCGGATTTCGCGACTTTCCAGCGGCGAATTCATTCGCTCCGGCTGGATGGCTGCGGCCTGCTTGCCTCCTCGTCATCCCCCGCCGTCCGATGACCTGGGACGCGCTCGTGGTCGGGGGCGGGCCGGCGGGGTCCGCGACGGCGGCACGGCTCGCGGCGGACGGCTGGCGCGTGCTGCTCCTGGACCGCGCGGAGTTTCCCCGCCGCAAGCCCTGCGGCGAGTGCGTCAATCCCGCCGGCGTGGAGGCGCTCCGCCGGCTGGGCGTGCTGGACACGGTGCTCGCGTCCGGCGCGGCGCCCCTGGACGGCTGGCGCATCGCCGCGGGGGACGAGGCATCGTTCGTCGGCCGGTTCCCGGACGGCGTGCGCGGGCTGGGCGTTCCCCGCGAGCGGCTGGACGCGCTGCTGCTGGACCACGCGCGCGCCGCCGGCGTGGAGGTGCGCACGGGCATCAAGGTCTCCGACCTGCTGCGTGATGCGGATGATCGCGTGCGCGGCGTCGCGGCGGGCGGGGAGGAGATCCCGGCGCGCATCGTCGTAGGGGCGGATGGACTGCGCTCCGTCGTCCTGCGGCGGCTGGGGCTGCTCGCGCGGCCGCCGCGCCTGCGCAAGCTCGCGCTCACGGCGCACGTGCGCGGGCTGGACGGCCTGCGCGGATGCGGGCAGCTGCGCGCGCGCGGCCGCGGATGCGTGGGCGTGGCGGAAGTCGGCGGCGGGCTGGCGAACGTGACGGTCGTCGTTCCCGGGGCGCGGGCGGAGGAGGTGAGCGGCGACCGCGCGGGCTACTTCGACGCCATGCTGCGCCGCTACGGCCTGGACGGCGCCGCGCGCGTGGACGACGTGCTGGCCACGGGCCCGTTCGACTACCCCGCGCGCCGCGCCGTGGCGGACGGTGCCCTGCTCGTCGGCGACGCGGCCGGCTACTACGACCCGTTCACGGGACAGGGCATCTACCGCGCCCTTCGCGGCGCCGAGCTGGCGGCGGGGACCATCGGCGCGGCGCTGCGGGCGCGCGACACGTCGGCGGCGGCGCTCATGCCGTATCATCACGCGCACCGCCGCGCCTTTGCGGACGGCGAGCGGCTGCAGCGCATCGTGGAGGCGTTCGTCTCGCGGCCGGCGCTGCTGCGGTGGGCCGCCGGCCGCTTTACGCGTCGCCCCGCGCTGGGCGACGCCATCATCCGCGCCACGGGCGACGTGCGCCCGCCGCGCAGCCTGCTTCGTCCCGGCCTCGTGGCCCAGCTCGTCCTGTAGATGCGCATCCTCTACGACATCACGCGTCCCCTCGTGGCCGGGCACCCCGTGTGGCCGGGCGATTCGCCGTGCCGCGTCGACTGGCGTGCGCGGCTGGATTCCGGCGGGGCGTACAACCAGTCCGAGCTGCGGATGAGCCCGCACACCGGCACCCACGCCGACGGCCCGTTCCACATGCTGCCCGAGGGGCCGATGATCGGCGCGGCGCTGCTGGAGGCGTTCGTCGGCCCCGCGCGCGTGGTGGATGCGGTCCGCCGCGCATCGCTGGACGGCGAGTGGGCGGCCGAGGTGCTGTCGGACGGCGTGCCGGAGCGGGTGCTGGTGCGGACGGGCGCGTGGACGGACCCCGCCGTCTTTCCGACTTCGTTCGCCGCGCTGACGCCGGAGGCCGCGCGGATGCTGGTGGTGGCGGGCGTGCGGCTGGTGGGGACGGATGCGCCGTCGCCGGACCCCTTTGATTCCGCGGACGTGCCCGTGCACCACGTGCTGCTGGGCGCCGGCGTGGGCATTTTGGAGAACGTGATGCTGGACGGCGTTCCGCCCGGCGACTACGAGCTGATCGCCCTGCCGCTGCGCCTGATGGACGCCGAAGCCTCCCCCGTCCGCGCGATCCTCCGCGGGCCCGATCTCCCGTCCGGCGACGAGGACGATCCCGTGCCTGGGCTCGCGCTGCGTTCCGCGGCCCCCCGGCACCCCTGACCGGCGAGGGCTGGTCGCGGCGGCCGCGATCCGTCCCAGCCCAAGGCTAGTTGTCATCCTGAGGGGCCCTCGCGGGCTCGCCTGGTCGCGGATGCATGTGGCCCCGAAGGATCTTGCCGGATTGCGCTAGACGGCCGGGGAATGGACGGAACCCGGCGGGCCGGATCGGGGCGTGAGGCCGGCTCCGTGCGTACACCCCCGGCGAATGAATTCGCGGCTCGGACTGCGCGATGTCGGCCTTCGCCGACAGGTCGTGGCAGGGCGAGTTCCGTGAGGTACGCGAGGCCCCAGCGAGGAAATCGCGTCGGGTGAGGGCCTGCCTTCAAGATGCAGTTCTCCCCCTCCCCCGCGAAGCGGGGGCAGGGGGCCGGGGGGAGGGGGCCCTTCGCGGGCGAGACACACTCTGCCACGCGCCACGACCCCAGCGAGCATCCGGTCCGCCGAACCGTGCCGATCCCCGCGATCCGCCGATCCACATCAACCGACGTCCCATGCTGCAGACCATCCTGGCCCCCAACCCGTCTCCCATGACGATGGACGGCACGCGCACGTTCATCGTGGGGCGGGAGCGGGCGGCCGTGATCGATCCCGGTCCGGACGACCCGGCGCACCTGGAGGCCATCGTCCGCGCGCTGGACGGGCGCGCGCCGTCCGTCATCCTGCTCACGCACGCCCATGCGGATCACGCCGCCGGCGCCGGTCTGCTCACGGCGCGGACCGGCGCCCCCGTCCGGATGGCCCGCGGCGCGCGGACGCCGCTGCAGGAAGTGGTCACCGCGTGGATCGAGGACGGCGAGCAGATCGCCACGGATGCGGGCGTTCTGCACGCCTTCCACACGCCGGGGCACGCCCCCGAGCACGTGTGCTTCCTGTGGACGGGCGGCCCCGCGGAGCACGAGCGCGCCCTCCTGGCCGGCGACATGTTCGTGGGCGGCGGCGACACCACGCTCGTGGCCCCGCCGGAGGGAGATCTCACGCAATACCTCGCATCCCTGGACCGCCTGGAGGCCGTGCGCCCCTCCGCGATCCACCCCGCGCACGGGCCGGTGATCGCCGACGGCGGCGAGGCGATCCGCCGCTATCGGGCCCATCGGGCGGAGCGGATCGCGCAGGTGGTCCGCGCGTTGCGGCAGGGACCCGCGGCGCCGGGCGAGCTCATCGACCGCGTCTATGGCGCCGCGCTGCACCCGGGTCTGCGCGGGGCCGCGGAAGGCTCGCTGCGCGCCATCCTTGCGCACCTGGAAGACACCGGCCGCGTCCACGCCCGCGGCGGCGACCGTTACACGCTCATCGACGCCTGAATGCCGTCCACCGACACCACCGCGCTGCGGGACGCGCTCGCCCGCATCCGGCCCGAAACGATCGACGCGCACCTGCGCTTTCTCGCCCATCCGCTGCTGGAGGGGCGCGCGCCCGGCACCCGCGGCGGCACGCTGGCCATGGAGTACATCCGCGGCCAGTTCCAGCGGATCAGCCTGCAGGCGCCCGGCGGGTCGTACCTGCAGGAGGTGCCCATGGTGGGCCTCACGCCCCGGCCCACGCTGGCGTTCGTGACGCCGCAGGGTCCCGTGGAGCCGCGCTACGAGGACGACTACGTGCTGGAGGCCGGCGTCCCCGAGACGTCGGTGGACGTGGACGCGGAGCTGGTGTTCGCCGGGTTCGGCATCACGGCGCCGGAGTGGAGCTGGGACGACTTCAAGGACGCGGACCTGCGCGGCAAGGTGCTGCTCGTCCGCGTGAACGACCCCGGGACGGAGTCCACCCCCGACTTCTTCGGCGGCCGGACGCTGACGTATTACGGGCGGTGGACGTACAAGTTCGAGGAGGCGTCCCGCCGTGGCGCCGCCGGAGCGATCCTGGTGCACACGGACGAGTCCGCGGGCTATCCCTGGCGCGTCGTGCGGACGAGCAACACGGGGCAGCAGTTCGACCTGGCCGGGACGCCGGAGTTCCCGCTCCGGATCAAGGGGTGGATCAGCGAATCCGTCGCGCGCGACCTGCTGGCCCGCGCGGGGCAGGACTACGCGTCGCTGATGGCCCAGTCGGAGACGCCGGGATTCCGTCCCCTGGCGACGGGAATCCGCGTGCGCGCGTCCGTCCGCAGCGAGGTGGAGCCCGTGCGGACGGCCAACGTCGTGGGCCTGCTCCCGGGCGGGGACCCGGCGCGGGCACGGGAGCCCGTCATCCTCAGCTCGCACTACGACCACCTGGGCGTGCGCACGGCGGCGGACGGCACGCGGTCCATCCACCCCGGCGCGTACGACAACGCCAGCGGCGTGGCCCTGCTCCTGACGATCGCGGAGGCCGTGGCGCGGATGGAGGCACCCCCGCTGCGCCCCCTGCTGTTCGTGTCGACGACGGCGGAAGAGTCCGGCCTGCTGGGCGCGGAGTGGTACGCGCGCAATCCGCTCTTTCCCCTGGCCACGACGGCCGCCGCGCTCAACGTGGATGGCGCCAACCTCCAGGGCCGCACGCGCGACCTGACGCCGCTGGGGGCGGATCGATCGACGCTGGGTGACACGGTGCGCGCCGCCGCGGCGGAGGA
>NZ_DASURI010000711.1:0-5466 GCF_036280135.1 Longimicrobium sp. | reverse complement strand
CTGGAGTTTCCCGACCTGCCCTGGCAGGGCAAGGTGGCCGAGCCGCCCAGGCCCGCCCCCGCCGGTCCGCCGGACTGGACGCTGCGGGGCATCTCGTTCCGCATGGAGCCGGGCGAGACGGTGGCGCTCGTGGGCCCGTCGGGCGCGGGCAAGACGACCATCGCGGCCCTCATCCCCCGCTTTTGGGACGTGCAGGAGGGCCGCGTGACGCTGGACGGCACGGACGTGCGGCAGCTGCGGATGGCGGACCTGCGCGAGGCCGTGGGCCTGGTGCCGCAGGAAACGCTGCTGTTCAGCGGGACGGTGCGCGAGAACATCGCGTACGGCCGGCCCGACGCGCCCGAGGCCGAGGTGCACGCCGCCGCGCGGGCCGCGCATGCGCACGAGTTCATCCAGCTGCTGTCGGAGGGATATGACACGCGGGTGGGCGAGCGCGGCATCAAGCTCAGCGGGGGGCAGCGGCAGCGCATCGCCCTGGCGCGCGCCATCCTAAAGGACCCCGCCGTGCTCATCCTGGACGAGGCCACCAGCAGCCTGGACGCCGAGAGCGAGGCGCTCATCGAGGACGCGCTGAACGGGCTGCTGCGAGGACGGACGACGCTCATCATCGCGCACCGGCTGTCCACCGTGCGCCGCGCGGACCGGCTGCTGGTACTGGAGGGCGGGTGCATCGTGGAGGAGGGCGCGCACGCGGACCTCATTGCGGCGGGCGGCCTGTATTCGCGCCTGTACGCCCGCCAGTTCCGCGACTACGACCGCGACGACGCCGGGCCGTTGCTGGCCGACGCGCCGGAGCCGGAACCGTCGGATGACGAGGGTGACGCGCGGCGCGAGGACGGCGAGCTGCTGGTGGTGTGAATGATCGCTTGGCCTCGACGTCGCTTGTGTATATCCAGAAAACGTGATTAGCTTCGGGAATGGCGCTGGATCTCAACCCGGAGCTAGGCATGACGTACATCACGGTGGACATCTCCGACGAGGCCCGTTCCGCGCTCAACGAGGCAACCCGCGCCGAGGGTCTCTCGGAAAGCGAGATCGTGGACCGCGCCCTCAAGCGCCACCTCTTCGCGCGGCGCTTTCGCGAGCTTCGGGCGGAATCGCTGGAGCACATGCGCGAGACCGGCCAGGGCGACCTGACGGACGAGGACGTGTTCCGGATCGTCTCGTGAGAATCCTGCTGGACACGAACGTGCTCGTTGCCGCGTTCGTGTCCCGCGGCGTCTGCTCGGTCCTCCTCGAGCACTGCAGTGAAGCCCACCACCTCGTCACCTCTGACGGCCTGCTGGAAGAGTACCGCGAGAAGCTGAGCGGCAAGTTCCGCATGTCCGCCGAAGCCGCGGACGAACGCATTGCCTTTCTGCGGTCCATCATCCAGCTCGTTCCCACCGAACCACTCCCCGCGCCGGTCTGTCGTGATCCGGATGACGATCTCGTGCTCGCGACGGCCGTGGCCGGCGAGTGCGGTTGCATCATCACGGGCGACAACGACCTGCTCGTCCTGAAGCAATACGCCGGCATCGACATCATCGCTCCGGGTGACTTCGCCCGGTACGAACGGGAGACCGGCTGACACCCGTGGCACGTAGCACGCGCGGACCCCTGCGGTGTATATTCACGCGGCGCAAACGTGACCTGCCCCAGGGCAGAAAATAGACGACCGGAGACTTGAGGATGCCGCAGGACGCTCGCACGGAAACGCTGGTGATCATTGGCTCGGGGCCGGCCGCGTGGACGGCCGCGGTGTACGCCGCGCGCGCCAACCTGGACCCGCTGGTCATCGAGGGCGAGCCCTCGCGCGACATGATCCCGGGCGGCCAGCTCATGTACACCACCGACATCGAGAACTTCCCCGGCTTTCCCGAAGCCATCGACGGGCAGGACCTCATGCGGCGCATGAAGGAGCAGGCCGAGCGCTTCGGCACGCGCACCATCATGGAGAACGTGAGCTCGGTGGACTTCACCACCTACCCGTTCGTCCTGCGCCCGTCGTACAGCGACGAGATCCGGGCCAAGTCCGTCATCGTGGCCACGGGCGCCCGGGCCAACTGGCTGGGGCTGGACAACGAGATCCGCCTGGCGCACAGTGGTGGCGGCGTGAGCGCGTGCGCGGTGTGCGACGGCGCCCTGCCGGCGTTCCGCGGCAAGACGCTGGCGGTCGTCGGCGGCGGCGACACGGCCATGGAAGAGGCCAACTACCTCACCAAGTTCGCCGGCGAGGTGGTCATCATCCACCGCCGCGACAGCTTTCGCGCCAGCCGCATCATGGCCGAGCGCACGCTGGCCAATCCCAAGATCCGCGTGGAGTGGAACACGCAGGTGGCGGACGTCCTGGGCGACGACTTCATCACCGGCCTGCGCCTCAAGGACACGGTGACGGGCGAGGAGCGCGACATGGAGGTGGGCGGCCTGTTCGTCGCCATCGGCCACACGCCCAACACCCAGTTCCTGCAGGGCTCCCTGGACCTCACGCCCAGCGGATACGTCGTGGCGCCGCACGCGTGGCGTACCGCGACGAGCGTGGACGGCGTGTTCGCGGCCGGCGACGTGATGGACGACTACTACCGCCAGGCCATCACGGCCGCGGGCACGGGGTGCATGGCCGCGCTGGAGGCGGAACGGTGGATGGCGCATCACGGCGTGAGCGAGGCCGAGCCGCCCGTGCTGGAGACGGCCGAGAGCTCCATCGGCCACCCCGAAGAGCAGATGGCGTAACGCAGCTCCGCCGCGCGGCCCCACGGGTCGCGCGGCGGATCGCTTTTGGGCTCGTGAATTCACCCGCACGGATGGGGATGAGCAGCACGGCGGACGACGGGCTCCGCGCGGACCCGCGCATTGTGGAGACGTGGGTCAGGGGCTGGACGCTCGCCCGCGAGACGGCGCCACCCGTGCCCGTCGGCAGCGGGTTTCGCGTGGAGGTGGGCTGGCCGCGGCAACGGGTGCGCTACATCTTTCCCGCGCTGGACGACGACGTGCGGCGCCTGGGCCAGGCGGTGACGGAGCCCTGGATTCACCTCAAGGCGTGCGTGCCGCCCGACGCCCTGCGCGCCGCTCTGCCCGCGCGCTGGGTCATCCAGCCGCCCGGCTTCATGATGGCGTGCGACGGACCGATGGCGCACTCCGCCGCCGCCCTCCCCGACGGCTACACGCTCGACCTCGCGGACGAGCGCCCCATCGCCGTCGCGCGGGTGCTGGACGCGCGGGGCGAGGTGGCGGCGATCGGGCGGATGGTGCGCGTGGACGACTTCGCCCTCTACGACCGCATCGAGACGCACGCCGCGCATCGGCGCCGCGGCCTGGCGCGCGCGGTGATGCAGGCGCTGGAGACGACGGCCCGTGCCCGCGGCGCCCGGCGCGGCGTGCTCGTCGCCACGGCGGAGGGACGGGCGCTGTACGAGGCGCTGGGCTGGCGGCTCCACGCCCGCTACACCACCGCCGTCATCCCCGCGGACTGACGGCGCGCGCTCTGGACGCGCGGGACCGACTCGGACGAACGAAGGCGCGGCCCCGCGTACCGGGACCGCGCCTTTTTCATCCACCATTCCGGGATCCAATCGATCTGATTTCCTGAGGGAGCGCCCGCGCAGACTCGCCCATTCACAGGTCCTTGGGCGCGACCGAAGGATCTACTACGCACGGCAGGGACTTGGCCATGACGCAGAGTCCTTGCACGGCAGGCGAGATCCTTCGGTCGGCGCCAGAGTTCCACGACGGGCACGGATCACGCAACGCCCCTCAGAGGGTATTGTCAGACATCGCGCTTGGAACGCGTCATCCTGAGGAGCCGCCGCGCAAAACCTGATTCGCGCGAAATTCATGGCGGCGACGAAGGATCTTGCCCGCAAAGCGACAAGCCGGCTCCGCGCATCATAGCCGGCTTGTTGATTCGCACACAAGATCCTTTGGTCGCGCCAAGGTCCTGCGCGCGTTCATCTTGCACGCGGCGCTCCCTCAGGATGACGCTCCCCTGGGCTCCCTTTGAGAGGCAGGTTTGGCAACACCCGAAGTCAGCGACCCTGTTTCGGTCCGAGGTCAGGAATTGCGCAGTCCCCCGCCCCGCCGGCCGGCCAGGGTCGCGTCCACGCTGGCGGGGCCGGCGCCGTTGCCGGCGAAGTAGGCCCAGACCAGCGCGTACAGCAGCGCCAGCTCGCCACCGTTCTGCACGGGCAGGCCGCCCTGCGGCATGTGGGCGATGAAGTACGCCGCGATCATCTGCAGGCACAGGAGGGCCGCCACAGGCCGCGTCGCCAGGCCGATGACGATCAGCAGACCGCCGAAGAACTCCAGCACGCCCGCCAGGCCCATCTGCCCCATCAGCTCCACCTTCATCCCCTTGCCGTCCACGCCGCCCAGGGCGCCGAACAGCTTTTGCGCGCCGTGCTGCATGAACAGCAGCCCCGCGCCAATGCGCAGCAGCGCGTGCGTGGGCCCCGCCAGCCCGGCCAGCGGTCCCCGCGTTCCCGTCGTGAGCGTCGCCATCTTCCTTCCCTCCCGGATGAGCGTGTGTGGACGGATGCCTCCATCCGCCGCGCGCGATACAGGAATCAGTAGGGTGGCGCGGCGGATCGCGCAAGTGTTCCGTGCAACGACCATCGTCATCCCGCTATTCAACTGCTTGGATTCCGATTCGACTTAACATCCGCCGCCCGCCGCGCGTCTCCCTTTCGGAAGCGCGGAACGCCCGTCGGATCAGGCACTTAACAATCCGCCGGCGTCGCGCGTCTCCCTTGTGGACGGGGCCGCGGACGAGCAGGTCGCCCGCGGCCGGCACAACGAAACGAGGAGTTCTCTCGACATGAAGTTCCCCATGCGTTATTTCGTGGCGGCGGCGCTGGTGGCCGCGCCCGTGCATGCCGCGGCGCAGACGATGTCGCCGCCGGCCGCCCAGGGCGAGCAGGCTCGCGACGGCCGGCGCGGCGAGCGGCGTGAGGCCCGCGGCGAGCGCCGCGAGGGCCAGGGTCCGCGCGGCGTCCGCGGCCAGCGCGGTCCCGGCGGCAGCCCCGTGGCACGGCTGATCGCCCAGCGCCAGCGGCTGCAGCTGACGGACGCGCAGGTGCAGCGGCTGCAGTCCATCGACCGTGACCTGCAGGCCCGCAACGCGCCCCTGCAGCAGCAGCTGGCCGGCCTGTTTCCCCAGCGGGCGCAGCGTGCCCAGGACGGGCAGGCGCGGGGCGAGCGCCGTGCGCGGCCGGACAGCGCGCAGCGTGCGGAGCGCCGTGCCCAGCGTCCCCAGCTGACGGACGAGCAGCGGCAGCAGATGCAGCAGCGCCGCCAGCAGGCGGAGCCCATCATGCAGCAGCTGCGGCAGAACACCGAGGCGGCGCTCACGCAGGCGCGCTCCGTGCTCACGGCCCAGCAGCAGCGGCAGGTGCAGCAGATGCTGGAGCGCCGCGGCGGCGAGCGGGGCCAGCGCGGCGGGCGGGGGCCGGACCGCGGGGGCGATCGCGCCCGCGGCGGCCCGTCCCGCTG
>NZ_DASURI010000710.1:0-7872 GCF_036280135.1 Longimicrobium sp. | reverse complement strand
CAGGGCAGGGGCCCGTGGCGCACGGACAGGCGGTCGCGCTCGATGGTGAACGTGGTGCGGTTCACCAGCCCCGCGAGGGTGAAGTAGGTGATGAACGCGCCCGCCGCCACGTGCAGCATGGGGAACAGCTTGAAGACGAGCGGCGCGTCCCCCATGAACGCCAGGGAGTACCAGAAGATCAGCATGCCGTCCCACACGAAGCAAAAGAACACCAGGAAGATGTAGACCCACGAGAACCACCGCCGCACGATCACCAGGTCGCGCCCGCGGTCCTCTACGTGGACGCCCGCCGGCAGCGGCACGGGCAGCGCGCCGGCGTCGCTGACCGGGTCCAGGACGCTCGTCGCGTGGGGCGCGTGAGCCGGGTTGGGCACCACGCCGCGCAGGTCCACGAGCGACTGGCAGCCGGGGCAGCGGGCCGCCATGGTGTCCAGGCTCATGTCCACGGTGCGCAGCGTGGTGCCGCACGAGGGGCAGGCGACTGTGGCGGCAGGCATCAGGGCGTCTCCAGCGGGCGGGGTGGGAGGGCGGACGAGATGCGGAGGTGGACGGGCGGGGCTCAATGAAAGTCGGGCGGCCCGACGCACCGCGTCAAGCCGCCCGGCATCGATTCGTGTCATCCGCGTGCGTGGAATCTTCCTCCGCGCGCAATCCTGAAGGAAGACCTTCCTTCGGCGGAGTACTGGAAGTGTGGCAGGCTTCGCGCGAGCGCCCCCTCCGGGCTCGTGGAGCTCGCCCACCTTCCCCCAAACGGCTGGGGGAGGTTGGAAGCGCTTGGATTCTGCCACGCAACGGCCGGTCGCGGACCGGACGGAACCAGCAGGATCACGGCGTCCCTTGGTAGAGGGGCTGCTTTCGGCGAGGGGACGGCATCCGCGTTTTTGCGAAGAGGCACCGTGACGGCGCCGGGAGCGGATGTCCGCCCGGGCGCATCATCCACCTGATCGCGATCGGTAAAAGGCCGCCCGTGCTCGGGACCCGTGCGTGCGCGGGAGCGCGGCCGAGGCCAGGACACAAGATCCTTCGGTCGCGCCCATGATGTTGCGCCCGTTCAGGTTGCGCGGGGGCGCTCCTCGGGATGACGCCAGCGCGGGGTGGACGACGATCCGGCACTGGCGGAGCCATCGCCCTTACGGCTGCGGGCGCCAGGGGTCGGCGGGGTTGAAGTGCGCGTAGACGGCGCGCGACACGGCCCGGATCAGCCGGTGCCCCTCGTTGTCGGCCTCGTAGCTCGTGTCGGCCTGGTTCTTCGTCATCACCGCGAGCACGTAGTCGCCGCCGGGCGCGTTCACCAGCAGCACCTCGGAGCGCGCGCGGTCCACGAAGCCCTGCTTGGACGCGGCCTGCACAGACGGCGGCAGCTGCGACAGGCCAAAGTCGTCCCAGTAGCTGCGCGTCAGCAGGCGGTACATGGCCTCGGACGCGCGAGGGCCCACGGCGCGGCCCTCGCGGATCATCACCAGCGCGCCGGCCATCTCGCGCGGCGTCGTCTGCCCCCAGCCGTAGACGGACCGCGCGTCCTCCCGCCCCGGCGTGCGCGAGTTGACGCGCGTCTGCGCGAAGCCGTGCGCGCCCAGCCACTCGTTCACGACGGATCCGCCACCCAGCAGCGCCTGGATCCACAGGCTCGCGTGGTTGTCGCTCACGGACAGCATCAGGAACGCCAGCTCGCGCAGGGGCACCGTGTCGCCGGGTGCCATGTATCCCACGACGTCCGTGGGCTCCGTGTAGCGGTATGTGAGCGTGTCGGGATAGGCCACGAGCGCCTGCAGGTCCAGCTGCCCGCGCTCCACCTGGTCGAAGAGGGTGAGGAGGAGCGGGACCTTGACCAAGCTGGCCGTTGGAAAGACGGAGTCCGCGTGGATCTCCGCGCCGGCGCCCGTGGGCAGGTGGCGGACGTAGATGCCCACGTCGCCGTGAAAGCCGCGGACGAGGCTGTCCAGCGTGGCGGCGAGGGCCGTGTCCGTCCACGCCGCGGGCGGTGCGGCGCGCTGGGCGGACAGCGGGGCGGCGGCGATCAGCAGGAGGGGGAGGAGCCGGGCGATCCGCATCGTCGAACGGGGGCGCGAGGGGCGGAGGATGATGATAATCCGCCCGAAGATCGGCCGTGGGGCGCCTGTTGGGAAGGGTAGTGCGGCAGGTAGGGCTGGTCTTCAACGCGTGGCAGGGTCCGAGCGGGCGCCCCCTCCGGGCTCGCGGAGCTCGCCCACCTCCCCCAAAACCCGTGGGGAAGGTTGATTGCAAGCGTGCCGACGGACGTAGAATGACGGCGCGGGCGAGAAACCGCGTTAGCGCGGATCGGGAGTGGCGGGGGCCGGCGCGTTGGTCGCGAGCTCGGCGACGGATTCCAGGACGATGGTCACCTCGCCGGGGGTGCGGGCGGCCTGGTACATCAGCTGGTAGGCGCGCTGGATGACGTGGTTGATGTCCGCGGCGGGCGAGGCGCAGCTCACGGCGCCCACGGCCAGCGACGCCGATCCGCCCTGCTGCGCGGCGGCCTCGCGCAGGTGCCCGCGCAGCCGCTCCAGCGCCACGGCGGCGGCGTCCGGGCCCGTGTCGGCCAGCAGCAGGGCGAACTCCTTGCCGCGGGGGCGGGCGACGACGTCCGTGGCGCGCAGGGTGCCACGCAGCGTGTCGAGCACGGTGTTGGCAAAGGCCTCCGTGGCCGCCGCGGGCTCGCCGCGAACGGCGCCGGCGTCCACGTAGGCCAGCGTGACGGGGCGGCCGTAGCGCAGCAGGCGCGCGTGCTCCTGCTCCAGCATGCGGTAGAACGAGCCGGCGGGGGGCAGGGCGTCGTCGTCGGCGCCGCGGGCGGCGCGCTCGCGGGCCTTGCGCAGCTCCGCCGCCAGCACACCGAACGCGGCAAAGATGGCCACGCGCGGCACCGTGTTCCAGTACGGGATACCGGGGTGGGAGTACGGGTGCCCGGCCCACAGGTCCGCCACCAGCCAGATGCCCGCGCCCAGCAGGCTGGTGGCGATGCCCGCGCGCCGCCCCGCGTACCACCCGGCGATGCCGGCGGGCAGCAGGTACAGCGCCAGCACGCTCACCTCCCACCCGGACCACCAGTCCAGCAGGCCGATGGCCCCCGTCAGCAGCACGGCGCCGATGACGGCGGTGGCCCGGTGGGGATGGGGAGCGCGCGGGTCGAGCGGGGAGGTCATGGTCTACCGCCGTACTGCAAGGGAAAGAACGGATTCATCTCACGCGGAGGACACGGAACTTCGCCTCCACCCATCACCTACCCACGCACTTTCGCACTTTCGCACTTTCGCACTTTCGCACTTTCGCACTGCCGTTCAAAGCATCCCCCGCCGCTTCACGTCAAGGTACTTGTTTACCACGGACGGCACGGCGTCGCCGGGGCGCGTGTCGGCGATGAGCACGCCGGCGCGCTGCATGGCGCCCAGGGCGGCCGCGCGGGACTGCAGCAGCTCCTCGGCGGCGGCGCGGCGGTAGACGGCATCGTCGTCCACGGGCTCCAGGGCGGCGGCCGCCTCCAGGTCCGGGTTGCGGATGGCCACGGCCAGCGGCAGGTGGCGCTCCGCCGCGCGGCTGAGCTGCGAAACGAGCGCCGCGCTGGCCAGCGGATCGATGACGTCCGTGAAGAGGACGAGCAGCGAGCGCCGCCGCACCTGCTGGCCCAGGTAGGTAAAGGCGGCGGGGTAGTTGGGCTCCACCATCTTCGCATGGACCTGCCCCAGCGCCTCGGACAGCCGCGTGAGCGACTTGCGGGCGGGGGGCAGAAAGACGTCCACCTTGTCGCTGAAGACGAGGAGACCGACCGCGTCGTCGTGCACACCGGCCACGTCCGCCAGCAGCAGGGCCGCCGTGAGGGCGTAGTCCAGCCGCTCGCGCTCGCCCACCTTCTGCGTCATCAGCCGGCCGGCGTCAATGGCCAGGACGATGTTCTGCCGGCGCTCCATCTCGTACTGCCGGACGATGAGGCCGCCGCGGCGCGCGCTGGCCTTCCAGTCCAGGGTGCGGGGATCGTCCCCGCGCACGTACTCGCGCAGGCTCTCGAAGCTGCCGCCCTCGCCGCGCTGGCGCACGCTGCGGAACCCCGCCTCGCGCAGGCGGTTGCGCATCCCCAGCAGCCGGTAGCGGGCCACCTCCAGCATCCCCGGGATCACGCGGACGGCGTCTGCCCGGGCGATGCGCCGCTGCGTCCACGCCAGCCCCAGCGGCCCCGCGATGCGCAGGTGCACGTCGCCAAGGACGCCGTCGCCGCGGCGCAGCGTCTTTGCCCCGTAGGTGACTCGCTCCTCGCGCAGGGCGGGGAGCCACACGTCCACCACGTCCGGGCCCTGGCGCTCCAGCACGGGCGGCAGGTCATCCGTCACGCGGACGCGCACGCGGCGGCCCGTGCGGTTGTCCAGGCGGATCTCCACCTCGGCCGTGGCGCCCAGGGAGATGCGCGCCGGCGCCTTGCGGGCCACTGTAAGCCGGTCCGGGCCGGGGGTGGCGCGCCAGTCCAGCAGCAGGAGGACGAGCAGGACGAGGTCCACGCCCAGGGCCACGGGCGTGCTGAGCCAGAAGAGCGGGGCGGCCGCGGCCAGCAGCGCCAGCCAGCGGCCCGAGGGAAGCAGGCTCACCGGGGGGCGGGGACGGTGCCCAGCAGGCCCGCCAGCCGCTCGTCCACCGTCTGCCCCTCCACCTCGGCCTCGGGGGTGAGCACCACGCGGTGGCGCAGGACGGGCAGGGCCAGCGTCTTGACGTCGTCCGGGGTGACGAAGTCGCGGCCGCTCAGGAAGGCCTCGGCGCGGGCGCCCAGGAACAGGGCCACGCCCGCGCGGGGCGACGCGCCCAGGGCCAGCGACGGCTCCTCGCGGGTGGAGCGGACAGTGCGGGTGATGTAGTCGCGCACGCTGGGCTCCACGTGCACGGTGGAGACGGCCTGCCGCAGGCGAACGAGCTCGCCGGCGCCCAGCACGGACTTGATGCCGTACGTGTCTGCCCGGTCGGCGCTGAAGCCGTCCACGTAGCGGTCCAGGATGGCGCGCTCCGCCTCGGCGCCGGGATAGCCCACGACGATCTTGAGCAGGAAACGGTCGAGCTGCGCCTCGGGGAGCGGGTACGTGCCCTCGTACTCCACGGGGTTCTGCGAGGCAAAGACGGTAAAGCCGGCGGGGAGGGGGCGCGTTTGCCCGTCCACCGTCACCTGGCGCTCCTGCATGGCCTCCAGCAGGGCGGCCTGCGTCTTGGCGGGGGCGCGGTTGATCTCGTCCGCCAGCAGCAGGTCCGTAAAGACGGGGCCGGAGTGAAAGCTGAACTCGCGCTTGAGCTCGTCCAGCACGTTCACGCCGATCAGGTCCGTGGGCATGAGGTCGGGGGTGAACTGCACCCGGCCAAAGCGGAGCTCCAGGGCCATGGCCAGCGAGCGGATGGACAGCGTCTTGGCCGTCCCCGGCACGCCCTCCAGCAGGGCATGGCCGCCGGCCAGCAGCGCCACCATCATCTGGCGCAGCATGTCTTCCTGACCCAGGATCACGGTGGACAGCTCGTCCAGCACCCGCTGGGCCCTGTCTCCCGCCACGTTCTCATCCACGAGCATGCTCACGGTCGCCTGACCTCGTCCAGGTAGCGGTCCACGCCGCGGGCCAGCGACACCAGCTCGGCGTCGCCCCCGCGCTTGAAGTCCTTCTCCAGCCGCGCCGCGGCCTCGCGCCCCACGGGGCTTTGCCGCGCCATCCGTCCCAGCATCTCCGCCGCGGCGGCCTCGTCCGCGGGGGCCCGGCGGCCCAGGCGCCGCGCCAGCCCGGCCAGCAGCAGCCGGCGCGCCGTGCGCGTCGCGCCCGCCTGCCGGTACGCGCCCGCCAGCGCCTCCACGTGCTCCAGGGGCGAGCGGCGGCGCAGGGCGGGCGGGGGCAGGGGCGCGCCAAAGCGGCGGCCCAGCAGCCACAGCAGCAGCGCCGTGGCCGCCAGCCACTGCACCCACAGCCCCGCGGGCAGCGTGCGCGCGGCGTGGCGCAGCATGCCGCCCACCAGCCCGTCACCGCCCTGGTCGAAGCCGTGGTGGTACTCGTCGAACCACACCGTGTCGCCGTGCGCCGCGTCCTGCAGGGCGCGGACGAGCAGGGTGGCCGCGCCGCTGCGCCGCAGGGCGCCGTTGCGCAGGGGCTCCGCGTCGGCCAGGGCGATGACCCGCCCCTTGCCCAGGGGCCAGGTGATGGCGGCGGGCTTGCCTTCCACCGTCAGCAGCGTCTCCGTGCCGGGTCGGCGCAGGAGGGCGGCGGTGTCGCCGAAGGCGCGCCGGAACCCCTCCACCCGCGCCAGGCCCTCCGTCCAGCGGTGGGGCCGGGGCTGCGCGGCGCGCGTGCTGTCCGCGAACACGGAGCCGATCCAGGCCGCTTCCAGCCCCAGCGTGTCTCCCAGGGGCGTGCGGGTGCCGTATGCGCTGGGCACGTACAGCAGGGTGCCGCCGCCGCGCACGTGCTCCGCCACGGCGTTGGCCTCCTCGGCGGAGGGCTGGCTCATGGGCGCCAGGATGACGACCACGCCGCGGAGCGAGTCCTCGTCCAGGAAGGGCGCGCGGCGGCGCCGGACGGGCACGTCCAGCTCCTGCAGGGTCCAGTACAGGGCCGCGGCGCCGTCCGGCGAGCGCACGTAGGTGCTGGCGCGGGGATCGGCGGAATCGTCCGGGTCCGCCGTGGCGCCGGCCAGCGCCGCCAGGGCGATGATGACCACGAGGAGGACGACGACCAGCCAGGTGTCGCGGCGGCTACCCATGGGCCCCCGCCTCTCCCGCGGCGCCCCGCAGGCGGTCGTACCCGGCGGCGTCCAGGGCCCGCCCGCCGAATACGACGGGCTCGAACCCGCGCAGGAACGTCGTCAGGGCGCCCGCCGCGCGGGGGTCCTTGCGCGACTCGCGCCGGTAGTCGCCCGGCGTCTTGGACGGATCGTAGCGCAGCACGCCAGCCGCCTCCAGCCGCAGCAGCAGGGCCTGGTACAGGGCCACGGCCGCGTCGCGAAAGCGGCCGGCGGCGGCGGCGCGGCGGGCTTCTTCCTCCCACTCGCCGGCCGTGCGGGCGCGGGCGTCGATGGCGCCGGACTTCCCCCTGGTGGCGCGGGGCGCGGCGCCCCGGTCCTCCAGCCGCAGCAGCGTGTTGCGGACGAAGTACGCCACGATGGCCAAGCCCAGCAGGATGAGCGCGCCCATCACCAGCCAGTAGACGACGGGGTTCTCGCTGCGCAGGTTGCCAAAGCTGTCGAACCAGTCGCCGATGCGGCCAAAGAGGCGCCGCATGAACTCGTTGAAGCCGTCCATGAGCCCCGGCTGGCGCGGGGCCAGCTCCGGGCGGGCGTACACGCGCTCCAGGGCGGCGCGTACCTCGGCGTCGGTGGAAAGGCGGGTCTGCATCTCAGGCCAGGGCCAGCCGCTCGGTGGCGATGCGCACGTCCAGCGCCTCGGCGCGCACGCGCAGGTCGTTGAACAGCAGGGTGCGGGCGGCGGCCGTCAGGGGCACCGTCACGGCGTTGGCCGCCTGGCACAGGGCCAGCCACGCCACCACCTGCGTCCCGCTGGCCAGCCCCGCCTCCGTGGCGACCAGCAGGGCGGCCGTGGCCACCCAGGGCATCCACTGCAGCAGCACCGTCACGCACCACACCGTGCCCACGGTCCACGGCGCCGCGCGGGTCAGGCGCCAGGAGCGCAGCCGCGCCCCGTGTCCGCCCGCGCCCTCCAGCGCCACGGCCGACGGCACGCCGAACCAGGGCGCGGCGAGCGCGGCGGGGGTGAGCCACATGAGCACGGAGGTGAGCCAGTAGCCCGCCGCCCAGCCGCTCCCCGCCACGGCGGCCAGCATCCCCAGGCCGGCAAGGAGCGGGAGGGCGATGACGGCGTTGGTCGCGCCGCCGGCCAGCAGCGCCGGC
>NZ_DASURI010000709.1:0-2434 GCF_036280135.1 Longimicrobium sp. | reverse complement strand
GGGGATGACGTACGAGCAGGCCAGCAGCCGCGGCGGCGCCATCCGCCGTCCCGACGGCCACGTGCTCACCCTGCGCGAGGCGGCGGAGCACCACTACGTCGCCAGCATGGCCACGCTGGGCGTGCTGGCCCGCGAGGCGCGCACGCGGGTGGCGGACTACCTGGCGTTCCGGCAGGCCGCCGTTCGCGGCACGGCCGAGGACGGCATCCGCGCCGTGGCATTCGCCCGCGACGACGCCGGCCGCGCGGACTCGCCGGCCCGGCGCCTGGCCGACAACGGCATCGAGGTGCGGCGGCTGACGTCCGCGACGCAGGTGCGGGGGACGGAGTACGGGCGATCCGGCGCGTCCCCCGTCCGCCTGGTCGCGGGGACGTACGTGGTGGACCTGGCCCAGCCGCAGGGGCGCCTGGCCCGCGCGCTGCTGGAGCCCGAGGCGCCGCTGGACTCGGCGTTCATCCGCGAGGAGCTGGCGCGGCGCCGCGGGGGCCAGTCCGAGCGCTTCTACGACGCCACGGGGTGGGCCATGCCCTTTGCCTTTCGCGTCCGCGCCTGGGCGCTCCCCGTCGCGCCGGGCGGGACGGAGCCCGCGCCCCCGGCCGCAGCGCCCGCGCCGCCGGCGGAAGGACGCTACGGCTACGCGTTCGCGCCGGGGACGGAGGCGGGGATGCGGATGCTCGCCGCGCTCTTTCGCGACAGCATCCCCGTGTGGTACTCGCCGTTCGGCTTTCGCAGCGGCGCGGCGCGTTTCGACGGGGGCGCGTTCGTCGTGCGGATCCCGCCGGGGCGCGCGGACCTGCACGAGGCCGTCCGCCGGCACGCGGCCGAGACGGGCGCGTCCGTCGCGCCGCTGGCCTCCGGCGCGGCGGACGAGGGGACGGACCTGGGCAGCAACAGCGTCTTTCCCCTGCGTCCGCCCCACGTGGCGCTGCTGGCCGGCCCGCCCGTGAACGGCCAGTCGTTCGGCTACGCGTGGTACGCGCTGGACCAGCGGCTGGCGTATCCGTCCACGGCGCTGGAGGCCGATGCCGTGGCGGGCGCGGCCCTGGACGACTTCGACGTGCTGATCGTCCCCGGCACCTCCGCGGGCGCCCTGTCGCGCGCGCTGGGCGAGCGGGGGCAGCGGCGCATCGCGGAGTGGGTGCGGGCCGGCGGCGTGCTGGTGACGACGGACGCGGCCACGGACTGGCTGGCGTCCGAGGGGCTGGGCCTGTCGCGTCTGCGCGCGGCGGGCGACCCGGAGCCCGACAGCGCCGGCGCGCCGCTCCCGGCGGAGGTGCCGGGCGCCATCGTCCGCGCCGTGGCCGACACGCTGTCGCCGCTGCTGGCGGGGGTAGAGGAGGCCGAGCTGCCCGTGCTGCTGTTCAGCGACCGGGTGTACCGCGCGCCGGCGGACGTGGGGCCGGGCGAGGCCGTCCTCCGCTACGCGCCCCTGTCCCGGCTGCGCATCAGCGGCTACCTGTGGCCGGAGGTGCCGGCGCGCGTGGCGGGGACGCCGTACTTGTGGACGGAGCGCGTGGGCCGCGGCCGGGTGATCGGCTTCGCGGGCGACCCGGTGTTCCGCGACATGTGGCGCGGCCTGCTTCCGCTCTTCGCCAACGCGGTCTTCCTGGGCCCGAGCTTTTGAGTGCGTGAGTGCGTGAGTGCGTGAGTGCGGAAGTGAGAACGGCCCGGCGATTCGCCGGGCCGCTCTCATGTGCTCCCTGCGAAGATGCCGGGAAGGTGGCGCGATATCCGTCCGGTGCACACGCGACGGAGCGCGGCAGGAGCCGTCGGCGAAGGCCGACATCACGTTTTCGGTGCCGCGATTTCAATCGCCGGGGCTGGAGGCACGCCGCCCCCCTCGATCTTTCCCCGCTCGAATCCGCCGATCCCGATCCGCCGATCCCGACCGCCGATCTGATCCGCCGCTCCCCCGATCCACCGGTCCGATCAGCTGCCGGGCAGGCGGGCGCGGCCGGAGCGCGGGTCGTACAGGCTGCCGGCGGGGAGCAGCAGCATGCGGATGCCGCTCGCGCCCAGCAGCGGCGCCTCCGCGGGGGTGACCTCCGCCTGCCGCGCGTCCATCACCAGCACGCTGCTGGCGCCCGCGATCTCCCACCACCCGTCCGGCCGCACGATCACCGCCGTGCCCTCGTCGATCCCCACGCCGATCATGGACGGGCGCTCCAGCACCACGCTCAGCAGGCGGTTTTGCCGCTCGCGCCGCAGAAAGTGCTGGTCCACGAGGGTGCCCGGCAGAAAGCCAAGCCCGCGCACCACCTCGATGGTCCGGCGGGCGACGCGCGGATACTCGTCGCCGTGGTAGCCGATGGTGTCCTCGCCCGCGGCCACCTGGTTCCCCGTCAGCATGCTGTCGGACATGATGGCCGCCCCCGCCGACGTTCCGCCGATGACGGCGCCGTCGCGATAGCGCTCGTGCAGGGCGCGCAGCACG
>NZ_DASURI010000708.1:0-11206 GCF_036280135.1 Longimicrobium sp. | reverse complement strand
CCATCCGCCCGGTCCCGCTATTCCCTATTCCCTATTCCCTATTCCCTATTCCCTATTCCCTATTCCCTATTCCCTATTCCCTATTCCCTATTCCCTATTCCCTATTCCCTGCAGTTCCTCACAGCGCCGCCGCGCCGTCCGCGTACCGCTGCACGTGGGCCAGCACGGGCGGCACCTTGTCGGCCAGCACCATCACCAGGTCGCCCTCGCCCACCTCGCGCAGGGCGTGGTCCACGGCCTCCATCTCGTCCAGCACCGTCTCGATGCAGTCGCCGTGCATGCCGCCCTCGCGCAGGCCGTCGATCACCAGACCGGCCACCTCGCCCGGCGCGCGGCCGCGCGTGTCCGTGTCCTCCTTGACGATCACCCGGTCCAGCGACGCGCACAGGCGCCCCAGGCCGCGGATGTCCTCGTCGCGGCGGTCGCCGGGGGCCGTGATCACGCCGATGCGGCGGCGGGCAGGGATCTCCGTCACCATCTCCACCAGCCCCTCCACGGCGGCCGGGTTGTGCGCGTAGTCGATGAGCACCCGCGCGTTGCCCACCCGCATGAGGTTCAGCCGCCCCGGCGTCATGGACGGGGACGGGAAGAACGACAGCAGGCCGGCGCGGATGGTGTCGTAGCGCACGCCCTGCACGTACGCCGTGGCGATGGCAGCCAGGATGTTCTGCCGCTGGAACCGCGCGGCGCCGCCCATCATCAGCGGCACCTCGCGCACGGTGGCGATGGGAATGCGCAGCCGCCCGCGCCGGATGACGAACGTGCCGTCCTCGATGCGCGCGCCGATGCCGCCCCGCTCGATGTGGTCCTCGAACAGCGGGTTCTCCCCCTCGCGCCGCGTGCTGAAGAGCACGATGTCGCCGCCGCTGCGGTCGCGCATGCGGTACACGAGCGGGTCGTCCGCGTTGAGCACGGCGTGCCCCTCGCGCTTGACGACGGCGGGGACCACGGACTTGACCTCGGCCAGCTGCTCCACCGTGTTGATGCCGCGCAGCCCCAGGTGGTCCGCCGACACGTTGAGCACCACGCCCACGTCGCACTCGTCAAAGCCCAGCCCCGCGCGGATCACGCCGCCGCGCGCCGTCTCCAGCACGGCCACGTCCACCGTGGGGTTGGACAGGATGATGTTGGCCGAGAACGGACCCGTCATGTCGCCCTCCATCACCATCCGGTCCTGGAGGTACACGCCGTCCGTGGTCGTAAAGCCCACTGTCTTGCCCGTCTGGCGAAACAGGTGCGCCGTGAGCCGCGTCGTCGTCGTCTTTCCGTTGGTGCCCGTGATGGCGATGACGGGAATGGTGTACGGCTGCCCCGGCGGATACAGCATCTCGATGATGGGCGCGCCCACATTGCGGGGCGGGCCCTCGCTGGGGTGCGTGTGCATCCGCAGCCCCGGCGCCGCGTTCACCTCGATGATCACCGCGCGGTTCTCGCGGAACGGCACGGTGATGTCGGGCGACAGCACGTCGATGCCGGCAATGTCCAACCCCACCACGCCGGCCGCCATCTCGCACGCCGTCACGTTGTCGGGGTGGATCTCGTCCGTGCGGTCGATGGACGTGCCGCCCGTGGACAGGTTGGCCGTGGCGCGGAGAAAGACCTGCTCGCCCTCCGCCGGCACGTGCTGCTGCGTGAGCCCCCGGGACGCCAGGTACACGTCCGTGGCCGCGTCGTCGGGCAGGCGGGTGAGCGTGCGCGAATGACCCTTGCCCCGGCGCGGGTCCTGGTTGGCGGTCCGGATGAGCTCCGCCACCGTGCTGTGCCCATCCCCCACCACGTGCGCGGGAACGCGCTCCGCCACGGCCGCCACGCGCCCGTCGACGACGAGCACGCGATAGTCGCGCCCCGTGACGAACTGCTCCACGACCACGCGGCGCGAGTAGCCCTGGGCCACCTCGAACGCAGCGCGCACGCCCTCCTCGCCGGTGATGGAGCCCGAGATGCCGCGGCCGTGGCTGGCGTCCAGGGGCTTGAGCAGCACGGGCCAGCCGATCTCGCGGGCGGCGTCCAGCGCGGCCTCCACCGTGCGGGCCGTCATCCCCTCGGGCACGGGCAGGCCAATGGCGCCCAGCACACGCCGCGTGTCGTCCTTGTCCTGCGCGATCTCCACGCCGATGGCGCTGGTGTAGTCGCTCATGGCGGCCTGCACGCGCCGCAGGTTGCGCCCCAGCCCCAGCTGCACCAGCGAGTGGTTGTTCAGCCGGCGCACGGGGATGCCGCGGCGCCGCGCCTCTTCCACGATGGCGCCCGTGGAGGGGCCCAGGCGCGTGGACTCGAACAGGTCGTGCAGGTCCTCCACGCACGCCTCGATGTCGAACGGCTGGCCGCCCATGCACGCGCGCACCAGGCGCAGCGTCTCGCGCATGGCCTGCAGCCCCACCTCTTCTTCCTCGTACGCGACGATCAGCCACCACACGCCCGGATCGCCGCTCTCCACCACGCGGCCGAACGAGACGTCGGTCCCGGCCAGCGTCTGCAGCTCCAGGGCGACGTGCTCCATGATGTGGGGCAGGTGCGTGCCTTCCTGCAGCCGCTCCACGAAGCCGCCCTCCGTGCCGCGGGAGCACGGGTGCTCGCGCAGGCTGGGCAGCAGTGACATGAGCCGCTCGTTGAAGCCGGGGATCTCGGTGGAGGGCACGTCCTCCAGCGAGCCCAGCGTGACGTCGCAGGCAATGACGGGCGCCAGCCGCCAGAAGTTGGGGCCGCGCACGGCGCGCAGCCGCGTGACGCGCAGCTCGTCCGGGTCCAGCGGGGTCCCGGACGGGCGCGGATCGCGGATGACCTGGTTCATGGAGTGCGGATGGGCTTCCGGAGACGACGTCCGGCCGAAGGGTGTCAGTCGATGTCCAGGCGACGGCGTCCGTCGCGGCCCTGCATGGGCTCACGGCGGTCCATCCCGCCGGCGCTGGGGTTCACGGGCTGCCGGGCCCGTCCTGCCTCGGCGCAGTCGATGCGCCGCGAAAAGGCGCGCCGCTCGCCGGCCGCCGTGCGTGCCGCGTCCATGCGCGGGTTCAGCTCTCGTCCAGGGTACATCATCATGCACCTTCTGCAATTCTTGGATTTTCTCCGGGCGTATCGGGAGGCTCCGCCCGGCACCCCTGATCTGGCACGAAGTGTACCACCCCCGGTGTCACGAAACTGCCCGTATTTCGGGTAATTTTCGCCTCGGGACGGTACCGTGCGCTACGCGGACGGAGGGCGTGGCGGGCGGATTCCGGCGGGAGGGAGGGGATGGTGGGAGTGGGGAGATCAGCCGGGAGGGATGGATCGCGCCGGCAGCGGAGCGCCCCCCATCCCCGACCCTTCCCCCATCAACTGCATGGGGGAAGGGAGAACTTCGCCTTGGGCATCCGGATGCTCCTCGCCGGCAGCACCCCGACCCTCCCCGCTCGTTCCTCGCGGAGAGGGGAGAACAGATCGGCATCCGCCGATATGCTTCCTGACGGCGAATCTGTGCCTTGGTGCAGGCACCCGGCGCGCATGAAAAACCCCTCCCCCGAAGTTGGGGGAGGGGTCGACCGACGTTGCGAGGAACGAGCAAAAGGAGGTCGGGGGAGAGGGCCCCCCGTCGCGCAGCGACGGGGCCTGCCGTGCCTGGAATCTGATCCTCCGCCGGGAGCGACTTGCCCCACCAGCATCCGCTCCTCGCCCAGTCCTACCGCCCCACCAGCACGGGCTCCGCGCTCTCCTCCCGCTCGCCACGTGTCCTCGACTCCGGCGTGTCATCCGGTCCGCCGTCCCCATCGCCTCCCCCGCCCCTTCGAGCGCGGCGCGAATCGCGCAGGGCACGGCGGGCCTCGTCCAGGGCGGCGCGCATGCGGGCGCGGCCGGCGTCGCCGATGTCCTGGCCGCCAAAGCGCGCGCGGACGTACAGCCGCACCAGCTCCGCCGCCGGCACAGCGCCCGGCGCGCGCTCCGCCTCCAGCCGCTCGGTGAACTGCAGCGGCCCGCCCGCGCCACCCACCTTGGCGCGCTCGTACGCGCGGCGCAGGGCCAGGTACGCGCGCGTCTCCGCCGAGCGCGCGGTGCCCCGGCGCCGGCGCCGCACGCCGACCAGCAGCGCGCCCGCCACGCCCAGCGCGATCAGCACGGCGATGATGCGCGGGGCCCCGCCCGTGGACCGGCCCGCGTCCGCCCCGCGCGCGTCGTTGCGCGAGAACAGGTCCTCCACGCGGCTCAGGATGCCCAGCTGCTTCTCGAGGTTGTAGTCCACCACCCACTTGTACCAGCGGTGCTCCACCGCGCCGAACCACAGCGTGATCCCCCAGCGGCCGCCGGCGCCCTCGCCCATGAAGGTGTTGCGCGCCGGGGGCGTGGGATCGAACGGCACCCAGCCCACGCGGGGAAACCACACCTCCACCCACGAGTGCGCGTCGTTTCCCGTCACCGCCAGGTAGCTGCCGTACGCGTTCCACTCGCCGCCCAGGAACCCCGTCACGTTGCGCGCCGGGATGCCCCGCGCCCGCAGCAGCACCGCCATGGCCGTGCTGAAGTACTCGCAGTGCCCCGCGCGCCGGTTGAAGAGAAAGCCCTCCACCGTGGCCTCGGACCGCGTGCGCGGCAGGTCCAGCGTGTACGAGAACTCCGTCGTGAGGTACCGCTCCACGGCGCGCACCTGGTCAATGCGGGCCGTCTTTCCCCGCGTCAGCGAGTCCGCCAGGCGCTCCACGCGGGGCGCCAGGGGCGGCAGCTCCAGGTACGGCAGGATGGCCCGCGGGTCCTCCCACTGGTCGCTGTCGCGCAGCCGCTTCTCCGAGGGGAGCCCGTCCGCGAAGAGCACTGTGTACACGGGCGCGTCGCTGCCGGAGTAGACGATGTCGCCGCCGGGGTGCGGGTACGCGCGAATGGCGGAGCGGGGCTGCACGGTCAGGATGGGGTGCGGCCCAAAGAGCACGTTGGCCTCCGGCGGCCCGCCAAAGACGTTGACGCTGCGGATGGGCCCGCTCCAGTTGGTGCCGTACGCGCTGGGCCCGTAGTTGGGCCCCCGCAGCCCCTGCGTGCGCGACCACCGCTCGCCGTCGAAGTGGTCGAACGAGCGGCCCCGCCAGTACATCTCGTCCGACGGCTGCGAATCGGGGAACTCCACCCGGAACGCGACCTCGGGGTTGTCGCTGATGCGCCCGCCGTGCTGCCCCAGCCGCACCTCGTCGCCAAAGCCGGCCATCACCTCGCCGCCGCCGCGCCGCCCCTGCACGTTCCATTGGCGCGGCAGGCGGGGAAAAAGGATGAACAGCGACGCGCTCACCAGCAGCACCACCCCCGACAGCGCGCCGATGGTGATCATCATCCGCCGCCCCAGCCGCACGTCGGCCACATTGAAGCGCTCCGCCTGGCGCCGCAGGTAGCCCGCCGTCATGGCCAGCGTGGAAAAGACGATGAACGCCACGAACGACGCCGCGAACCCCACGCCCGGGTAGTACGCCGTGGCCGACATCAGCAGGGCAAAGGCGAGCAGGTACAGCCGCGTGTCGTTCTGCGCCTGCAGGGGCCGCACGCTTTCGGCCGCCAGCAGAAAGAGCAGCATGGCCATGACGGCCGGCAGGAAGTCGCCGCCCAGCACGAACGCCACGTACAGCATCCACGCGCACAGGCCGATGACGATGAGCCGCGACGCGCGCTCGATCCACCGGCTCCACGACTCCGGCGGCAGGCGGAACGCCGCGAAGCACAGCACGCCCGCGGCGGCCACGCCCGTGGGCGAAAGCCCCGCCCCGGCCATGAACGCCAGCAGCGCGCTGAGCGACATGGCCGCCGTGAGCCGGCGGTGCAGCAGGGCCACCGTCATCGTCCGCCTCCCGTCGCCGCCGTGGCCGTGAACACCTCGCCCCAGCCGGCCTCGCGAGACGAGGCGGCCACCAGCACGCACTCGCCCGCGGGCACGGGCGGCTCCAGGCGCCCCGCGTCCGCCCGAAAGCGCGCGCGGGCCAGCGCGTCCAGCACCCGCTCCAGCTGCGCGGCGCCGGTGCCCGGCCGCACGCGCGCGTCCTGCGTGGCCAGGCCGAACGCGTCGCCCCGGCGGGCGGCGCCGGCCGCCAGCGAGGCGGCGATCTCGGCCGCTGCCTCGGCCACGTCGCCCTCGGGGGCGCGCAGGTCCAGGCACAGCCACAGGGCCCGCGAGCGGTCGCGCTCGTACTCGCGGACGACGGGCTCGCCCACGCGGGCCGTCGTCTTCCAGTGCACGTCGCGCGGGTCGTCGCCGGCGCGGTAGGGGCGCAGGCCGCGGTACTCGCCCCGCGCGCCCGCCTGCCCCGCGAACGCCTCGCCGGAGCGGCGCACGCGCTGCCCGGCCGGCCGCGGCTCGCGGACGCGGCGGTCCGTGCGCGGCCAGACGATGGCCTCGCCCGGCACCTCCACGTCGCGCTCCTTCACGAACAGGCCAAAGGGAAAGCTCGTGGAGAGCGTGATGGTTTCCAGCGGATACACGCCGCGCTCCTCCCAGACGGTCTCCGCGCGCCCCGTCACCCACGCGCCGGGGTCCACGACGGGCACCCAGGCGCGCGCCTCCTCCTGGTCCTCTTCGCCCGCTTCGACGCTGAAGGCGGGCAGGCGGCGGTTGCCGTTGCGGAGCTCGTAGGTGATGCGGGCGGGCTCGCCGGCCGTGGCGCGGGCCACGCGGCGCCGCACCTCCAGCCGCCGCAGCATCTGCTCGGAGAGCCAGCCGCTCAGGGTGATGAACCCCAGCATGCCGCCCAGCATCAGGAACAGCAGGTTGTTGCCCGTGCCGATGGCCGCCACGCCCAGCAGCACCGACCCCGCGCTGAAGAACCACCCCGCGCGCGAAAACCGGATGCGCCGCGGGGGCCGCATCCAGCGGCGGATGCGGCGGCGCAGGGCCGCGAAGCGCTGGGCGGTGGACGATGGATTCCGATCCGGCATGGTCCGGGAAGGAGCGGTGGTACGTCTTCTGTGGATGGGGCGCGGCCGCGGCACTCGCCCGTGCCGCACCCAGCCGGAGCGAATGAATTCGCCGTTGGAAAGGAACGAAGTCCGCCTGCGCGGACTGCCCCAGCGCGGACCTGCCGATGTGCCCCGAGGCGGCCTTCGAAAGGCTTGAACGCCGCCGGAGTGCACAACGTCGGCACGCGGCAGGAGCGGTCGGCGCAGGCCGACATCACGTTGTCAAAGCCGCGAATTCATTCGCCGGGGGCTGGGGCGCCGCCACATCGATCGGACCCATAACCGGGCATTCGCCGGGGGCTGGGGCGCCGCCATACCGATCGGATCCGTCCCGGGGCATTCGCCGGGGCTGGGTGTGCCGCCCACGCCGCGTCGCCCTGACTCGAGCTGATTCGCTTCTCTGGATTGCCCAGCCCCCACGCCTCACACGGGCATGGGGATGCGGCCCAGGATCTCCTCCGCCACCGACACGGCCTCCTCGTACGCCTCGCCCGTGGCGGCGCTGGCGCCGGCGGGGAGAAGGCGGTGCGCCAGCGTGGGGACCACCAGGCGCCGCACGTCGTCGGGCACCAGGAACTCGCGGCCGTCCACCAGCGCGTACCCCCGCGCGGCCCGCAGCAGGGCGATGGCGCCGCGCGTGCTGGCCCCGGCGCGCAGCCGCGGCTCCGCGCGCGTGGCCTGGACCACGGCCATCAGGTAGTCGACGATGGAGCCGTCCGCGTGCACCAGGTCCACGCGCTCCTGCAGCGCCACCACCGACGCGGGATCCAGCACGGGCCGGATGCGCGCGATGGGGTCGCCGCCGCCCGCGGACTGCAGGATCACGTTGCGTTCCTCGTCCAGGTCCGGGTAGCCGATGGACAGGCGCATCATGAAGCGGTCCAGCTGGCTCTCGGGGAGCGGATACGTGCCGTGCTGCTCCAGCGGGTTCTGCGTGGCCATGACCAGGAACGGGTGCGGCAGCTCGTAGCTGCGCTCGTCGATGGTCACGCGGCCCTCCTGCATGGCTTCCAGCAGGCCGCTCTGGGTGCGGGGCGGCGCGCGGTTGATCTCGTCCGCCAGCACCACGTGGGTAAAGATGGGGCCGGGCCGCGTCTCGAACTCGTGCGTGCGCGGGTTGTACACGCTCACGCCCAGCACGTCGGAGGGCAGCAGGTCGCTGGTGAACTGGATGCGGCGGAATTCCAGCCCCAGGGCGGCCGTGAGAGCGCGGGCCAGCGTGGTCTTTCCCACGCCCGGGATGTCCTCGAACAGCAGGTGTCCGCGCGCCAGCAGCGCCGCCACCGACAGGCGCACGGTCTCGCGCTTGCCGCGGAACACGGTTTCTACCTGGCCGATCAGGTCGTGCAGGACGCGAAGGTCGATCTCGGGTACGGACGCGGGTACGGCGTTCAGCATGGACGCGTCGTGGGGTGGATTTGGATCGGGGTGGATGCGCAAGCAACCCTGTACACCGTCTCCGCCGGAACGGTCGTTTCCCCGGATCGGGCGGATCGGGCGGATCGGACGGATCGGACGGATCGGACGGATCGGCGGATCGGCGGATCGGCGGATCAGGCGGATCGGGCGGATCGGGCGGATCGGGCGGATCGGGCGGATCGGGCGGATCGGGCGGATCGGGCGGATCGGGCGGATCGGCGGATCGGCGGATCGGCGGATCGGCGGATCGGGCGGATCGGGCGGATCGGCGGATCGGCGGATCGGCCTGCCGATCATTAGCGATGCGCGATGAGGAGTGGCACCTGGCCGGATGTCGGGTCATGGGCCGATTCGCGTTGTCCCAGCCGGAGCGAATGAATTCGCCGCTGGAAAGGCACGAAGTCCGCCTGCGCGGACTGCCCCAGCGCGGTCCGCCGGAGTGCACCGGCGCGGCGATCCGGTCGGTTGAAGCCCTGTTCGCAGAGCGCGTCAGCGCGAGACAGGGCTTATGGCTGTCCCAGCGGCGGGTTCACCCGCTCAGGCTCGACGCCCGCCGTCGATGCGGGGACTACGTATCCCGTCTTTCGCACTCTCGCACTCCCGCACTCCCGCACTTCCGTCTGTCCCCATCCCACCCACCTCGCGCGTTATCCTCCACCGCATCCATCCGCCCGAATCCGTTCCGATGATCCGCCAATCCCTGCTGGTGTGCTCCGTCCTGCTGCTCGCGGCCCTGCCCGCCCGGTCGCAGACGCCCACCGTCCTGCCCGACCCGGGCGACGTGCGCATCGGCGAAGCCCGGCTGATCGCGCGGCTGCCCTCTCCCGGTGGCACGCGCGCGGCAGGGGGCACGCTGTCACCAGGCGGCGACCGCTACGCATTCTCCGTGATGGCGGGCGACAGCCTGCAGCTGTGGATGCTGGACGTCCGCACCCGCGCCGTACGGCTGCTCACGCCCGGAGGCACCCGCCGCCACGAGCTCCAGTGGTCCCCGGACGAAACGCGGCTGGCGTACTGGGGCGAGGTGGGCGGCGCGGACGGCGTGTTCGTCCTGGACCTGGCCACGGGGCGGGAGCGCCAGGTGTGGACGGACACCGCCGAGGCCGTGTTCGCCGCCACGCCGCGCTGGGCCGGCAACGACTCGCTCGTCTTTCGGCGCATCGACGCGATGTCGTTCTCCGGCCCCGGCGAGGAGCTGTGGATCGTGGGGGCGGAGGGCGGGCCGGGGCGGCGGATGGACCGGGCGGACGCGCGCGCCCGGCTGCGCGACGGCCATGCGGGCCCGGTGCCGTACTTCGGCAGCTGCTGCGGGGGCGCGCGGATGGCGCTGTGGCTGGAGCCCGCGCCGGGCGCGGCGGGACAATGCCTGGCGGGGCCCATCGGCAGCCACCGCGAAGAGGCCGCCTGGCTCCCCGCGTCCGGCGCGGTGGCGTTCCCGGCAAGCCTCGTCAGGCAGGACACGCTGTTCGACCTCTACGCGGCCGACCCCGTCCGCCGCGGTGCCGGACGGGTGCGCGCGCCGGCGCACGTCGGCGGGATCTCGGCCAGCCGGGCGGGGGACCTGGCGCTGCTGGTGCACCCGGCGCCGGGATCGCCCAGCGAGCTGTGGATCATCCCCGCCGGGCGGCTGCGCGCGGACACGGACGGCGACACGCTGGCCGCCTGCCCCGAGCCGCCGGCGGAGCTCGGCGCGTTCCTCGAAGCCCAGCGGGTGCCGGGCGTGCGCAGCGTGACGGTGAACGCCGAGGAGCCCCGGGAGCGGCTGGCGTTCTTCACCGTCGTCTACGGGCGGGAGATGGACTATGGCCTGTGGGAGTCGCGGGAGGGGCTGGCGTTCCGCGGCCGCGTGGGCTGGATCACGCCCGCGAGCAGCGTGGTGGAGGACGTCGAGCGGACCGGCTTCTTCGACATCCGCCCCGGCGACGCGTACCTGTGGAGCCGCGCGCTGCTGGGGCGGCTGGCCGGGACGCGCCTGGGCCAGGCGTGGACGGGGATCCTGCTGGCGGACCCGGACCTGCCGGATTCCGCCGTCGCCATGCTGGTGGATTCCGCCGCGCGGGCGGGGGACGCGGACCTGGCGCGGCAGCTGTTCGGCGCGGAGCGCGTAAAGGCCAACCATCGCTGGCTCGTCCGCCTGGCGGACGTGCCCTGGCCCAACGGCGCCAACCCCGCGCCCGGCCTGCTGTGGCCGCTGGCGCCCCAGGCCATCGCCGATCCGGGGACGCCGGAGCCCATCCTCTACGCCTTCGCCCTGCGGCTTCCCGGCCCGCACGGGTATGGGCCCGACACCACCGTCGTCCCCGTCGGGCGGGCCCTGGCGGCCAGCGCCACGGCCCGGCGCAGCGCGCGCATCCAGCAGCGCCTGGCGCTCCTGTCGTATCCCGGCCCGGCCGCGGACAGCATCCGCCAAGCGGCGACCGCGCGCCTGCTGGCCCATCCGCAGGTGACGGATTCGCTGCTCTTCCCCGTGGTCCGGGTGCTCGCGCGCGACACGGCGCGGGCCGCGGCGCTGCTGGACGAGCCGGCCGTCCGGCGCAGCCCGTGGCTCACGGCGCAGCTCGCGTCGCCGTATGCACCGCCGGCCGTGCGCGTGCGGGCGCGGGAGCGGGTGCTGGCGGATTCCGCCGCGTCGGCCGACGCGCTCGCGGGCGTGGCGTGGATGGTCCTTCAGCTGGGCGACAGCACGGCGCTGGCGGACCGCATCCTTTCCCACCCGGCCGTGCGCGCCAACGGCCCGCTGCTCGCGGCCCTGGTGTCAGAGCGATCCAGTCGCGGCTTCCAGGCGGCGCTGGCGCGGCGGCTGGCGGACGCACTCGCGGCGGTGCTGCGCGATCCCGCGACGGACGAGCGCGCGCTGTTCCGCATCGCCGGGCAGCTGATGCAATCGCAG
>NZ_DASURI010000707.1:0-13927 GCF_036280135.1 Longimicrobium sp. | reverse complement strand
AGCGGGTGCTGGGCGCCCTTTCGGACGCCGGGCTGGCCGCCGGCCACATCGAGCCGGCGTGGGTGCGCCGCCTGCTGGCCGGCTACAACGCCCGCAAGCACGCCGTGGCGGCGTACCAGCCGCGCGTGTACGACGGTCGCGTGGTGCTCTTCGCGGCCGCCGAGCACGACGCGGACACCGAGTCTGCCCGCTGGTGGACCCCCGGGGCGGGCGACCCCGGCTGGCACGCGTACGCGTCCCGGCCCCTGCGGGTGCACGTGGTCCCGGGGCAGCACGCCACGCTGGCCACGGGGGCCAACGCGGAGCACGTCGCGCGGCACCTTCGCGCGGCCATCGACGACAGCCTTTCCTCCTGAGCGGATCCGACCGATGGCACTCTTCGGCAGCCTGACCAAGCTTTTCTCGTTCCTCGTGCGCTACACGCGGCACATCCGCAACGCGCACCTGCTGGGCGCCGGCATCATCGCGGCGGCCGTGGCCAGCGGCGTGGCCAACACCCTGCTGGTGGCCCTGGTCAACCAGGTCATCAACGCCGAGGGCGAGGGGAGGATGCGGCTGCTTCCCGTGTTCCTGGCCATCTGCGTCCTGTTCCCCGTCATGCGGTACGTGGGCGACTGGCTGCTCATCTACCTCACCGAAAAGGCCACGCTGCACCTGCGCCTCACGCTGTGCCGGCAGATGCTGGCCGTGCCCCTGCGCAAGCTGGAGGAGCTGGGCGCCGGGCGCATGAACGCCACCCTGCTCAACGACCTGCCGGCGGTAATCGGGGCCATGACGCTCATCCCCCTGCTCACCCTGAACCTCACCATCGTCACGGGGAGCCTGGTGTACATGGGCGTGCTGTCGTGGCGCATGCTGCTGGGGGTGCTCGTCTTCCTGGTCCTGGGCGTGGTGGCGTACCAGCTGCCGCTCGTCCGCGGCCACGCGCACATCAAGGCGCTGCGCGAAAAGGGCGACGACCTGTTCCGCCACTTTCGCTCGCTCACGGACGGCATCAAGGAGCTCAAGCTGCACCACGAGCGCCGGCGCGCGTTCCTGGAGCAGGAGCTCCAGGGCACGGCCGTGCAGGTGCAGAACCACAGCGTGGCGGCCCAGCGCGCCTTTTCGTCCGCGGTGAGCTGGGGGCAGGTGCTCATCTTCGTCCTCATCGCCTGCGTGGCGTTCGTGCTGCCGGCCCTGGCGCCGGTGGACAAGCCGGTGCTCACGGGCTTTACCTTCGCCATCCTGTACATGGTGGGGCCCGTGCAGATCATCCTGAACTCCATGGCGCAGCTCAGCCGCGCCACGGTGGCCATGGACCGCGTGGAGGCCATCGGCGTGCAGCTGGCCGAGAACGCCCGCCCCGAGGCGGCGCTCCCCGCGCGCACGGACGGCCCCGCGTGGACGTCGCTGCAGCTGGACGGCGTCACCCACACCTACCGCTCCGAGCGCGACGGCTCCGCGTTTACCCTGGGCCCCGTGGACCTGACCTTTCACCCCGGCGAGATCGTCTTCATCACGGGCGGCAACGGCAGCGGCAAGACGTCGCTGGCCAAGCTGCTCACGGGGCTGTACCAGCCCGAATCCGGCACGGTGCGCCTGGACGGCCGCCCCGTGGACGAGGCGGGGCAGGAGCGCTTCTACGCCCTGTTCTCCGCCGTCTTCTCCGACTTCTTCCTCTTCGACTCGCTGCTGGGGCTGGGCCGCGACAGCCTGGACGACGACGCCGCGCACTACCTGCGCGAGCTGCAGCTGGACCACAAGGTCAAGGTGGTGGACGGCACGCTGTCCACGACGGAGCTGTCGCAGGGCCAGCGCAAGCGCCTGGCGCTGCTGACGGCGTACCTGGAGGACCGCCCCGTGTACCTGTTCGACGAGTGGGCCGCGGACCAGGACCCCACCTTCAAGGACGTGTTCTACCACGAGCTGCTGCCCGCCCTGCGCGCCCGCGGCAAGACCGTGTTCGCCATCAGTCACGACGACCGCTACTACGACGTGGCCGACCGCGTCATCAAGCTGGACTACGGCCAGGTGGTGCACGACAGCGCCCGCGACGGCGCCATCCAGCTCGCCGCCGACGTGCGGCTGGTGAGTGCGTGAGTGCGTGAGTGCGTAAGTGCGTAAGTGCGTAAGTGCGTAAGTGCGTGAGTGCGTGAGGAGGATGCGCGGAGCCCGCGGCGTCCGGCGCTGATCGCCACGCGGCGATGATGCGGCACGCGGGGCGGGGAAGGGCGGAGGGCGGGGCGTGCGGCCGCGCGATCCGCTCCCCTCCGTCGCGTCCCGCCGGAGCTACCTGTTCGCGCGGTGGCGCGCGAGGAGCGGCGGAAGACGATTCGGGCGGGCGGGGCCGGCGGATCCGCCTGCTACGCGCCTGCGACGGGCCCGTATCCCCGGCCGGCCGCGTGAATGCTCGCTCCTGGCGTGCAATGACCGCTGTGGAGCGGGATGCGTGTTTGTTCGCGATTCAAGTCCGTAAAGGAGTTGCGCCTCCGGACGGATCATGACAGAATTGTGGCACCCTCAAACCGGATTCAGCTGATGCGCATCACTCCCCTTCTCCTGCTCGTGCTGGCGGCCGTGCCCCTCCCGGCGCAGCAGGGGCAAGCCCCCGCCGCCGCGGGCGGCGCCGCCGGCACGCGCCGGGTCGCGGGCGCCGCGCCCCTCACGGGACAGGTCCGGGTGGACGGGCGCCTGGACGACGACGCCTGGGCCAGCGCCCCCGTGCTCACCGACTTTACCCAGGCCTATCCCAACCCGGGCGCCCCCGCCTCGGAGCGGACCGAGGTGCGCGTGCTGGTGGGCCCCGACGCGCTGTACGTGGGCGCCCGCATGTTCGACTCCAGCCCCGACTCCATCGCCAGCCAGCTGTCGCGGCGCGACGTCACGGGGTACGCGGACCGCGTCAACGTCTTTCTCGACGCCCGCGACGACCACCGCACGGCGTTCACCTTCGGCGTGAACCCGCGGGGCGTCAAGATCGACTCGTACCAGTTCGACGACACCCGCGAGGACCTCACCTGGGACGCCGTGTGGGACGTGGGCACCACGGTGGATTCGCTGGGGTGGACGGCCGAGTTCCGCATTCCCTTCTCGCAGCTGCGCTTTCCCCCCGAGGTCCAGGGCGAGCGCGTGTGGGGCTTTGCCGTCATGCGCGACCTGGCCCGACGCGACGAGCGCAGCACCTGGTCGCCGTGGACCCGCAACTCGCCCGGCTTCGTGTCGTCGTTCGGCGAGCTGCGGGGGCTGCAGGCCGTGCGCGCCCCCACGCGGCTGGAGATCCTGCCGTACACCAGCGCCCGGCTGGAGCGGTCGCCCGGCGACGGCGCGGACCCCTTCTACCGCGAGAACGACCTGGGCGGCCAGGTGGGCGCCGACTTCCAGTACGGCCTGCCGGGCGGCCTGACCCTCACGGGCACGCTCAACCCGGACTTTGGCCAGGTGGAGGTGGACCCGGCCGTGGTGAACCTGTCGGCCTTCGAGGTGTTCCTGGCCGAGCGCCGCCCCTTCTTCGTGGAGGGCAGCGACATCTTCCGCTTTGGCGACGTGCAGGCCCGCAACTACCTCACCTTTCCCCAGTACTTCTACTCGCGCCGCATTGGCCGCGCGCCCCAGCGCCGCGTGTCGGGCAGCGACATCGCCTACGTGGACGTGCCCGACCAGTCCACCATCCTGGGCGCCGTCAAGGTGAGCGGCCGCACGGCCGGGGGCTGGTCGGTGGGCGTGCTCAACGCCGTCACGGCCGAGGAGCAGGCGCGGTTCCGCACCTCCGTGGGCGACGCGGGCACGCAGGGCGTGGAGCCCATGACCAACTACTTCGTGGGACGCGTGCGCCGGGACCTGAACCGCGGCAACACGGTGGTGGGCGCCATCCTCACGGCCACCAACCGCGACATGTCCGACACGCTGTTCGCCCCCGTGCTGCGGGGCGACGCGTACATCGCCGGCATCGACGCGCTGCACTCGTGGAAGAACCGCGAGTGGACCCTGAGCGGCTTCCTGGCGGGGAGCCGGGTGGGCGGCAGCGAGCGGGCCATCGCCGGCGCGCAGCTTTCCAGCGCGCGCTACTTCCAGCGCCCCGACGCCGACCACCTGGAGTACGACCCCGCGCGCACGTCGCTGGGCGGCCGCATCGGGGCCCTGGCCCTGAACCACACGGGGCGGTGGGACGGCTCGCTGGTCTACCAGGAGATGAGCCCCGGCTTCGAGCCCAACGACCTGGGCTACCAGGCCATCACGGACCGCCGGGCCTTCAGCACGTACCTGGGCCGCCGGGTGAACCGGCCCATGGGCGCGTTCCGCAACAACGCCATGGCGGTGTTCACCAACCACGCGTGGACCTACGGCGGCGAGAACGTGCTGGCGGAGTACGGCGCCACGGTGAGCGGCACGCTCAAGACCTTCTGGAACGGGGGAATGACGTTCGTCTACAGCCCCGACTACATGGACGACCGCCTGACCCGCGGGGGCCCCCTGGCCCTGGCCGTGGCCAACTGGCGCCTGCTGGCCACCCTGGGCTCCGACCGGCGCAAGCGCGTCTCCTTCAACGCCAGCGGCACCTGGCAGGACTACACGAGCGGCGAGCTCATCCGCGCCCTCTCGGGCACGGCCACCTTTCGCCCCTCCACCAGCCTGCAGGTGAGCGTGGGGCCCAAGTACCAGCGGGTGCGCAGCGAGGGCCAGTTCATCACCGCGCGGGCCGACAGCCTGGCGCGGGGGACGTTCGGCCGGCGCTACGTGTTCTCGGACGTGGACCAGACCACCCTCTCGTTCGACACGCGGGTGAACTGGACGTTCACGCCCAACCTGAGCCTGGAGGTGTTCGCGCAGCCGTACGTGTCCGCGGGCGACTTCAGCAACTACAAGGAGTTCCTCACGCCCGGCGGCTACGAGTTCCTGGTCTACGGGCAGGACGGCGCCAGCACCCTGGCCCCCGGCCAGAGCGGCGGCTTCGTGGTGGACCCCGACGGCCCGGCTGGCCCGGCCAGCGCCTTTACCGTGGGCGCCAACGGCGGCCAGCGCGACTTCACCTTCCGCAGCCTGCGCGGCAACGCCGTGCTGCGGTGGGAGTACCGTCCCGGCAGCACCCTGTTCTTCGTGTGGCAGCAGCAGCGCAGCGGCGAGGCGCTCCTGGGCGACGTGGACCTGGGCCGCGACCTGTCCGACGTGTTCCAGGAGCCCGCGAGCAACGTCTTCCTCATCAAGGCCACGTACTGGGTGGGCCGCTAGCCCTTCCCCATCCCCGCACCCCGTTCGGCTTCCCGCGGCCCCGGCCGCGGGAAGGGACATCATCCCCGGAAGGACCCGAGATGTACAAGATCGCGCTGGTGAACATGCCCCTGGCCAACCTGGCCATGCCCTCGCTCGCCCTCACGCAGCTGCAGGCGGTGGTCAGCAAGGCGTTCGGGGACCAGGTGCGCGCCGACGTGCACTACCTGAACCACGAGTTCGCCCACTTTCTCACGCTTCCCGCGTACGGCGAGCTCATGTCGTTCGAGCACCACCCCACGGGGCTGGGCGAGTGGTTCTTTCGCGGGGTGGCCTTTCCCGAGCAGGCCGACAACGCCGAGGAGTACTTTCAGCGCTACTACCCGCAGCACTCCGAGCGCAACCGCATGATCAAGGCGTTCGCGCTGCAAAAGCGGGCGGGGCTGGAGGCGCACTTCGACGCCATGATCGACAGGTACGGGCTGGACCAGGTGGACATGGTGGGCTTCACGAGCATGTTCTCGCAGAACGTGGCCGCCCTGGCCATGGCGCGCATGGTCAAGAAGCGCAACCCCGACATCCTGGTGGTCTTTGGCGGGGCCAACTGCGAGTCGGTGATGGGGCGCGAGATCGCCAGCCACGCCCCCGTGGTGGACTTCGTGTTCAGCGGCCCGTCGCTGCGCTCGTTCCCCGAGTTCGTGCGGCTGCGGATGGAGGGCAACGACGAGGCGTGCCACCGGCTGGACGGCGTGTTCTCGCGCCGCAACCGCATGCAGGACGCGGCGTGCGGCACGGGCGCCGGCGCCCCCGTGCAGCTGGGCGGCCCGCCGGCCGTGCGCTCGTACGGCTCGGAGAACGACGTGAACGAGCTGGTGGACCTGGACTACGAGACGTTCATCGACACGTACACGCGCAACTTCCCCGACCGGGGCAAGCCCATCCTGATGTTCGAGACGTCGCGCGGGTGCTGGTGGGGCGAGCGGGCGCACTGCACGTTCTGCGGCCTGAACGGCAACACCATCAACTACCGTTCGATGGGGACGGAGAACGCGTTCAAGCTCTACAACAAGCTGTTCGAGCTCTCCGACCGCGTGTCGGAGCTGCAGAGCGTGGACAACATCCTGCCCAAGAGCTACCTCACGGACGTGCTGCCGTACGTGGACACGCCCGAGAACGTGTTCTTCTTCTACGAGGTCAAGGCCGACCTGGGCGAGGAGGACTTCCGGGTGCTGGCCAAGGCGCGGGTGCTGCGCATCCAGCCGGGCATCGAGGCGCTCAACACGTCCACGCTCAAGCTCATGCGCAAGGGCACCTCGGTGTTCCAGAACCTGAGCTTTCTCATCAACGCCGTGCGCTACGGCATCGAGCCCGCCTGGAACCTGCTCATCGGCTTCCCGGGCGAGGAGATCGAGGTCTACGAGAAGTACGAGCGCGAGCTGCACCTGCTCACGCACCTGTTTCCCCCGTCGGGCGTGTTCCCCGTGCGCTTTGACCGGTTCAGCCCGTACTTCGACGAGGCGGAGCAGTACGGCCTCAAGCTCAAGCCCGTGGACTGGTACGGCCTGACGTACCCGTTCCCCCGCGAGGCGCTGGACAACCTGGCCTACTACTTCAGCGACCACAACTACGGCGCGGCGTACGCCACCAACGCGGCCAGGATGGTGGGCCGCCTGCGCGAGAAGGTCACGCGCTGGAAGCAGCTGTGGGAGGGCGGCAAGCACCCCGAGCTGCGCCTGTCGGAGCGCGGCGGCGTGCCGCACGTGTACGACTCGCGCTCGGGCACGGCCATCGAGTACCCCATTACGCCCGACGCCAGGGCGGTGCTGGAGGGGCTGGCCATGGGCAAGAAGCTCGTGAACCTGGCCAGGGAGCTGCCCGGCGTGGAGGTGGAGGCCGAGGTCAAGCGGCTGATGGAGCGCGGGCTGATCTTCCACGAGGGCGAGCGCTACATGTCGCTCATCGTGCCGCCGCCCAAGCCCATCACGGTGCCGGTGAACGCCACCGAGCTCGCCCTGGCCGCCGCGTAAAGACCAACGGATTTCTCACGCAGAGGCGCAGAGGACGCAGAGTACTTCAACTGCTTTTGCAGTTCTCTGCGGCTCTGCGCCTCTGCGTGAGAATGCAGTAAAAGGCGGCCCTTTCCGGGACGCCGCATCCCCGTGAGGAACCCATGAGCGACTTCCCGGAGCAGGACGGCGGCCCGCCCGCGCAGGTCCTTTCCCCCGATCCCCGCGCGGCCGGCCCCGTGCCCGGCGTGCCCATCTACCGCGGTCCCCGGCGCTGGCTGCGGCGCATCGGCCTGTTCCTGGGCGGGCTGGTGGTGCTGCTGGCCGTGGCGTTCTTCGCCGCACGGGGCTACATCCGCAGCGCCGCGCCCGACTACGACCGAGGCGACCGCATCGCCGGGCTGGGCGCCGAGGTGCAGGTGTGGCGCGACTCGCTGGCCGTGCCGCACGTGTGGGCCGCCAGCGAGACGGACCTGGCCCGCGCCATGGGCTACGTGCACGCGCAGGACCGCCTGTTCCAGATGGAGCTCTTTCGCCGTGCGGCCGACGGCCGCATGGCCGAGGTCATGGGCGAGGCCCTCGTCCCCACGGACCGCTTTCTCCGCACGGTGGGCATGGGCCGCGCGGCCGCCGAGACGGAGCGCCGGCTGGACCCCGGGACCCGCGCCCTGCTGCAGGCCTACGCCGACGGCGTGAACGCGTGGATCCAGGGACACCCCGGCGCCCTGCCGCCGGAGTTCGTGGCCCTGCGCTACAAGCCCGAGCCCTGGACCGTCCGCAACTCGCTTTCCGTGGGCAAGGTGATGGCGTGGGACCTGGCCGACTGGAACAACGGCCTGGACCTGCAGCGCGCCGTGGACGCCGTGGGCCCCGCGCTGGCCCGCGACCTGGTGGACGCGTACCCCGACTGGGGCATCACCACCCTGGGCGCCGACGGCCAGTGGAAGGGCAAGGGCGGCGCCGCCCCCGCCGCGCGTCCCGCCGCCGCCGGGCAGACGCCCATCGCCGCGGCGGACGTGACGCTGCCGGAGATCGCGGAGCGCACGGCGTTCCTGCTGGAGAGCCTGTCCGCCGCCCGCGCCTCCAACGCGTGGGTCGTCGGCGGGGAGCGCACGAAGTCGGGCAAGCCCATCCTGGCCAACGATACGCACCTGGCCCTGCGCGCCCCCGGCGTGTGGTACCTGGCGGCCCTGCACGGCGGCGGCGTGGAGACGGCGGGGATGACCATCCCCGGCATCCCCCTGGTCGTCATCGGCCACGGAAAGACGGTGGCGTGGGGATTCACCAACGCCATGACGGACGACGTGGACTTCTTCGTGGAAGAGGTCAACCCGGCGGATTCCACGCAGTACCGCACGGCGGAGGGCTGGGCCTCGTTCGACATCCGCGAGGAGCGCATCGCCGTCAAGGGCGGGGAAACGCTCGTCCGCCGCGTGCGCTCCACCCGCAACGGGCCCATCCTGTCCGACGTGGAGGGCCGCGCGGGCAAGAAGGTGCTGGCCATGCGCTGGACGGCGCAGGACCCGTCCACGGAGGTCAAGGCGCTGCTGGGGATGAACCGCGCCCGCAACGCGGCGGAGTTCACGGCCGCCCTGCGCGACTTCAACAACCCGCACCAGAACGTGCTCTTCGCCGACGCGGAGGGGAACATCGGGTACTGGATGGCCGGCCGCGTCCCCGTGCGCGCCGCCGGCGACGGCCGGCTCCCCGTCCCCGGGTGGACGGGGCAGGGGGCGTGGACCCGCTACCTGGACTTCGACGAGCACCCGCACGTGCTGAACCCGGCGGACGGATTCATCGTCAGCGCCAACAACCGCCAGGTGGGGCCGGAGTACCCGTTCGCCATCGCCAACCACTGGGCGGCGCCGTATCGCGCCCAGCGCATCCGCGACATGCTCGTGGACGCCCGCGGCCTCACGGCGGCGGACGTGGCACGGCAGCAGATGGACGTCCGCGACCTGTTCGCGCAGCGCTACCTGCCGCACGCCGTCCGCGCGGCGGAGCAGCTGGGCGACAGCGCCACGGCCCGCCTGCTGCGCGGGTGGAACGGCGAGGCTTCGATGGATTCGCGCGCGGCCACCATCTTCTACAGCTGGTACGAGGTGCTGCGGTCGCGCGTGGGCCTGGACGAGTACGGCGAGGGCCCCTTCCGCTACTTTCCCGACGCGGCCCTGGCGGCCGTGCTGGAGCGCGGCGGAGGCGCCTGGGTGGACGACGTGAAGACGAAGGACAAGGTCGAGACCCTGGACGAGCTCTCCGCCGCGGCCCTGAAGCGGGTGCTGTCCGGCCCCACGGAGCCCTGGGGTCAGCGCCTGCAGACGCGCATGGACCACCCCATGGGCTCCGTCCCCCTGCTGGAGCGCTTCCTCAAGCTCAACGTGGGCCCGTTCCCCAGCGGCGGCGCGCACAACACGGTCAACGTCTCCGGCTACAACGCGCGGTTCCTGCCGTTCGTGAGCAGCTGGGGCCCCAGCCAGCGCCACGTGGTGGACCTGGCCCGCGTGGACGAGGAGGGCGGGTTCGTGCTGCCCACGGGCCAGTCGGGCATCCCCACGTCGCCCCACTACCGCGACCAGCTGGAGATGTGGCGCGGGGGCCGGCTGTGGTCCGTGCCCCTGGACCGCGCCCGCGCCGAGGCGCGCGCCGTCCATCGCATGACCCTGCGCCCCGCGCGCTGAACTTTCCCGCACGCGGCGGATCCAGTGACCCGGGCGGCGCTCTCCTGCGCCGCCCGGGTTCGTTTTTGCACGCGGAGGACCCCGGCTTTTGCGCGCGGGCACGGGACCCGCATTTTCTCACGCAGAGCCGCGGAGGACGCAGAGTACCCCAGCCCGTGCAGGGGCCGGCTCCTTGCAGCGACGGCGAACCGGATGACACCTTTGGGGCGCTGGCGTGGTACAAGCATGGCGAGCGGGGGGAGGGACCTCCCGCAAACTCGGACCGGAGGGGGAACGGGGATGATGAGGCAGATGCTCGGAACGGCGGTGATCGCGCTGGTGCTCGCGGCGTGCGCCGGCACGCAGGGGATGGGCGCGGCGGGCGGGGCGCAGCCGCTGGCCAACACGTCGTGGGTGCTGACGCGGATGAACGGCGCCGCACCGGCGGCCGGCGTCACGGCGCCCACGCTGGAGTTCGCCACGGACCGCGTGAGCGGCAACGGGGGATGCAACCTGTTCAACGGCCCGTTCACGCAGAGTGGCGGCACCGTGGACATGGGCCCGCTGGTCTCCACCCGCCGCGCGTGCGCGGACCCGGCCGGCAACGCGCAGGAGACGGCCTATCTCCGCGCGCTGGACGAGGCGACGGCCGCCGCGGTCGTCGACGGCATGCTGGAGCTCACGACCCCCGCCGGCACCCTCCGCTTTCGCCCCGCCACCGGATGAGGGCGATTCCAGCGGACGAGCCGACATCCGCAGGTGAAGCCTCGCGCAGTTTGCGAGGCTTTCCGCTTTCGCTGCGGCGACTTGAGTCGCTCGGCTCGTACGTGGCCCCGGTGTACCGCCCTGACCGCGCCGGGGGCGAAACCTGCCGCTGCAGGCTGTCCCCTGTAACCTGTCCCCTGTAACCCGCAGTTCAGTCACCCCGCGCCACGGCCGGAACTTTCCCCACACGATGCGCGGCGGTGGCCGATTGGGGCCGACGCCGCGCGCACCTAGCTTGCGGATGAAGACCGGGATGATCGGCATCCACCTCAACGGGGAGGCGCACGGTGAGCGAAGGCGGCGGCACGGCGGGGCGCGTGGCGCGGATCGGGCTCGTCGCGGGGCCGCTGCCTTTGCCGTCCTGCTGGCGCTCCCCGCGCCCGACGGGCTGCAGCCGGCCGCGTGGCGCGTGGCCGCCGCCGGCGTGTGGATGGGCACCTGGTGGATGACCGAGGCCCTTCCGCTGGCCGCCACCGCGCTCCTTCCCATCCTCCTCTTTCCCCTCCTGGGCGCGGGCACGGCCGCGCAGGCCGCCGCCCCGTACGCCGATCCCACCGTCTTTCTCTTCCTGGGCGGCTTCATGCTCGCCCTGGCCATGCAGCGCTGGGGGCTGCACCGGCGCATCGCCCTCACCATCATGCGCGGCATGAGCGACCGCCCGGCGGGGCTGGTGCTGGGCACCATGGCGGCCACGGCGTTCATCAGCATGTGGGTCAACAACACCGCCACGGTGCTGATGATGCTCCCCATCGGCCTGAGCGTGGTGGAGGTCGTGGAGCAGTGCGACGCCGACGAGCCCAACTTCGCGCCGGCGCTCCTGCTGGGCATCGTCTACGCGGCGGCCGTGGGCGGGCTGGGAACGCTCATCGGCACGCCGCCCAACACGCTGCTGGCCGGCTTCCTGGAAAAGACGTACGGCATCCGCGTGAGCTTCGTGGCGTGGATGACGATCGGCATCCCCCTCGTGCTGCTGCTCCTGCCCGTCGCCTGGGGGGTGGTGACGCGGATGATCGTGCCGCTGGGCCGCGCGCCCATCGCGGGGAGCCGCGCGTTCCTGGCCCGCGAGCGCGCCGCGCTGGGGCCGGCCACGCGCCCGGAGTGGATCGTGGCGGCCACGTTCGTCGCCGCGGACGCGCTGTGGATCGCGCGCCCCGCGCTGGAGGGCGTGCTGCCGGGGCTGTCGGACGCGGGGATCGCGCTGGGCGCGGCGGCGCTGCTGTTCGCGCTGCCGGCGGGGCAGGGGCGCGGCCGCGTGCTCACCTGGGAGACGGCGGGCCGGCTGCCGTGGGACGTGCTGCTGCTCTTTGGCGGCGGCCTGAGCCTGGCGGACGCCATCGGCCGGACGGGGCTGGCGTCGTGGATCGGCGGCAGCCTGGCGGGCGTGGGGCGCTGGCCGGACTGGGGCGTGGCCGTCGCCGTCGGCGTGGTGCTCGTGGTGCTGAGCGAGGTGGCCAGCAACACGGCCGCGGCGGTGACGTTCCTGCCCGTGATCGCGTCCCTCGCCGTCAGCCAGGGCGAGAGCCCGCTGGCGCTGGCCGTGGTCGCCACGCTGGCGGCCAGCGGCGGCTTCATCCTCCCCGTGGCCTCTCCGCCCAACGCCATCGCGTACGGCACGGGACGGGTCACCATGCGGCAGATGGCGCGCGGCGGGATCGTGATGGATCTTGTCTTTGCCCTCGTGGTGCCGCTGGTCGCGCTGGTGCTGCTGCGGTTCGTGCGGTGACGGGTGATGGAACGGCGGGTTACAGGGAATGGATTCCAGGGACAGAGTACCTGCCCTTCTCCCCTCTCCGCGAGGAACGAGCGGGGAGGGGCCGGGGGAGGGGCGGCCCGCTCCCGGCGCGATCCATCCCATCCCGACGGACTCCTTCCGAAATCCAGCTCCGACGACGAACAGCCAGCCCCGGCGCCCATCCGCCGTTGCTGGCTGTCCCCCTGTAACCCGCAGTTCGTCGGGCTGCTACTGCGTCTGCACGATCTCGTCCGTGATCCGGTAGGCCCCGTCCAGCCACGCGATGATCTCCCGCGCGCCGGGATGGTCCACGCCCGAGTACCGCTCGCGCAGCACTTTCTCCTTCGCGTCCAGCCGGTCCAGGCCCACGTCCTGGAGAAAGAGCACGTCCTCCCACAGCGTCTGCCCCAGCGGCTCGCCCAGCACCTGGCCGGCGGCGGCGCGCGTGGCGGCAAAGTAGCTGTACGCCTTGCCCTGCTGGTAGCTGGCGGGGAGCGTGAGCATGGGGATGCGCGTGAGCACGGCCTGCAGCGCGGGGTTCACGCCGTGCGCGGCCACGTGGTCCGCCATGGCCGCGGGCCGGCCCGTAAAGCCGCGCAGGTGCAGGTACTGCGACATACGCTGGCCGTCGTTCACGGGGTAGTTGTCCCACAGGAACGGCTTGCGGCGCAGCTGCTCCGTCACGCGCTCCAGGTGCGGCACGGACCACTCCCGCGTCACTACCTCCTCGCCCGTCCAGAACATGTGGATGCGCGGATCCACCAGCTCGCCCAGCCGCTCCACGTACCCGTCCGGCCGCTGTCCAAAGACGCGGTCGAGGACGGGATCGTCCGTGTAGTAGCTGGGGCAGACGATGACGCGCTCCGCCCCCGTGCGCCCCGCCGCCCAGTCGACGATCTCCGCTTGCCGCTCGGCCAGGTCCGCCTGGTCGCCGCGCATGTCGTCGAAGAGGATGGCCAGGTCCTGCACGCCCAGCGCGTCGGCAAAGGCGAGCTTGCGGGCCATGGCGTCGCGCGCGTCCGCGTCGAACCCGCCAAAGATCTCGAACGGGCTGATCCCCACGCCAAAGCGGACGCCCAGGGAGCGGCAGTGGGCGGCCAGCCTGGCCAGCTCGTCGGCCCACTCTTCCGGATGCGCTTCCTTCCAGCGGCGGCGCAGGTAGACGTCCGCCTTGGGCGCGTAGAGGTAGAAGCCGTAGCCGTGCGGCGCCAGGAACGTGATGGTGGATGCGCGCTCCTCCCACGTCCACGGGCGCCCGTAGAACCCCTCGATGATCCCCAGCTCCGGTTGCATCCCGCCCCGTGTGTTGATGTTGATTCGCCGCGACGCCGCTTTCCGTCCATGCGTCATCCTGAGGAGCCGCCGCGTGATCCGTTCTGGTCGTGATCCATGGCGGCGACGAAGGATCTTGCGTGCCGTACTGGGACTCATCGATGCCGCAACGGACCCGTCGCGCGTTCCTCTTCCGGCCGCCGAAAAGAATCCGCCGCGCCCCGTCCGTCAACCGGTGGAGGAGGCGAGGCGGATTCCGTGCCGATGGCGCCCAGGCCCCAGCCTGAGCGGGTAAACCCGCCGCTGGGACT
>NZ_DASURI010000706.1:0-4585 GCF_036280135.1 Longimicrobium sp. | reverse complement strand
GCGATGACTGACTGCATCCAGGCGGTCCCCGCGGCCGCCGTCGTCCCCGACCCGGCGGACGTGCGCGAAGTGGTGGAGGGCCTGTCGCGCACGCCGCGCGAGCTGTCGCCCCGCTTCTTTTACGACGAGCGCGGCTCGCGCCTGTTCGAGGAGATCACCCGGCTCCCCGAGTACTACCTGACGCGCACGGAGCGGGCGCTGCTGGAGCGGTGGATGCCGGACTGGATCGGCGGAATGGCGCCCCGCGCGCTTGTGGAGCTGGGCGCCGGCAGCGGGGAAAAGACGCGCATCATCCTCGACCCCATCGCGTCCGCTGCGGACCGCGCCGTCTACGTCCCCGTGGACGTGAGCGCCGAGTTCCTGGACGAGACGGCGGCGCGCATCGGCGCCGCGTATCCGTCCATCGACGTCGTCCCGGTGGTGGCGGACATCACGGACGCGTTCGCCCTGCCGGACAGGCTGCCCGGGCCCACGCTGCATGCGTTCCTGGGCAGCACCATCGGCAACTTCGCGCCCGGGCCGGCCGTGGCGCTGCTCACCCGCGTCCGCGCGCGGATGGCGGATGGGGACCGCTTCCTGATGGGGGTCGATCTTCGCAAGGATCCCGCGTTGATCGAGGCCGGCTACAACGACGCGGCAGGCGTGACGGCGGAGTTCAACCGAAACATGCTGCGCGTCGTGAACGCCTTGGCGGGCGCGGATTTCGACGTGGACGCATGGGAGCACCGCGCCTTTTACGACCGCCAGGCGCACTGGATCGAGATGCACCTGGTCGCCATGCGCGCGCAGACGGTCACGCTCGCCGGCGGCGCCGCGTTCCACTTTGCCGCCGGCGAGAGCATCCGCACGGAGATCAGCGCCAAGCACGACCGCGGCAGCGTGGACGCGATGTTCGCCGCCGCCGGGCTCGCCGTCCAGCAGTGGGAGACGGACGCGGACGGACGGTACGCCATCACCCTCGCCGCGCCGCGCTGACGCATGCCCCCGCTCGCCCGCGCCGACCTGCTGGAGGACCTGCGCACGCACGCGTTCGCGCTGGGCCGCGCGCCCGGCGCGCCGCGCATCGGCGCGGAGGTGGAGCTCATCCCCGTGGCGGCGGACACCGGCGCGCAGGTGCCGATTGTCTCCGCGGACGCGTTGTCGACTCTGCCCCTGCTCCGGCGCTTCGGCGTGCGGCACGGGTGGACGGAGCAGCCATCGCCCTACGGCGTGCCGCAATGGACGCTGCCCGATGGTGGATTGATCAGCTACGAGCCCGGCGGGCAGATCGAGCTGAGCGCCGCCGCGTTCCCCACGGCCACGGCGCTCCTCCGCGCCCTGCGCGCTACCGTGCTCCCCCTGACGGCGTTCATGCGGGACGCGGGGATCGAACTGCTCTCCGTGGGCGTGGAGCCGCGGGGCGGATTGGAAGACGTGGACCTGCAGCTTCCCGGCGCGCGTTACGTCCGCCTGACGAACTTCCTCCGCGACATCGGCACGGGCGGCGAGCGGATGATGCGGCAGACGGCGGCCATGCAGGTCAGCGTCGATCTCGGCGCGGAGCCGCTGCTCGCGTGGCGCGTGCTGAACGCCATGGCCCCGTACGTCACGGCCATCTTCGCCAGCTCGCCCGTCTACCGCGGCGAGCCGACGGGCCACCGCAGCTACCGCGCGCGCATCTGGCGCGAGCTGGACGGCGGGCGCACGGGGTGTTTCCCCTGCGCGGACCCCGTGGCGGAGTACCTGGACTTTGCCCTGGCCGCGCCCGCCCTCCTGCTGGGCGACGGCGCGCACTGGCGCCCGTTCGCGGAATGGAACGCGGAGGGATGCGCCGGCCCGGACGAGTGGCGTGCGCACCTCACCACGCTCTTTCCCGAGATCCGCCCCAAGGGCTTTGCCGAGGTGCGGTCGGCGGATGCCGTGGCGCCGGAGTGGTACGCGGCGCCGCTGGTGCTGCTGGCCGGCATCCTGTACCACGCGCCCACCCTGCGCGCCGCCGCCGACCGGCTGGGCGCGCCCGATCCCGCGCTGCTCCATCCCGCCGGCCGCGACGCCCTCGCGGACCCCGCCATCGCAGCCGTCGCGGGCGACCTGGCGCGGCTGGCGATGGAGGGCGCCGCCGCTCTGCCCGGCTTCTTTTCCGCGGATGACCTGGACGAGGCCGCGGCGTTCTTCGCGCGCTACACCTTTCGCGCCCGCTCCCCCGCCGACGACGCGCTGGACGCCCTCCCCTCCCCCGAACCCGCCGTCTGCCACGCGGCGGACTGACCCACCTGGTGGACGCGCCACGTGCCGTCTGCGGCCCCAAGTGGACGGAGTGCAACAAAGTCCCGCGACACTCTGGACAGGATACGACCGCGCTGTTAGCCTTGGCTTCCGCACGCGTGACGCTGTATTCCTCGAACCCAGGGGGACCTCGCGATGGCACGCTTCGACACCAGCAGCTTCTTTCGCGGCTTGGGCCGCGCCTTTGATCTGCGCGGCGCCGTCGCGCCGCGGTACGTTCGTCGCGCGCAGTGGCACCGCGACGACAACGCCGCCATCGCCTCCGACTGGGCGGCCGTCTGGGGTGACCTGGACGCGGCGTACACGCGTGTCCGGCAGCGCGAGGGCGGCAACCCATGAGCGAACAGCGAAAGCGGCACCGGGCAGGTCCGACCGTTCATCGCCATCCGCGGGAGCACGAGGGGCGCGACGACGAGTCGCGCCCCTCGTTCGTTCCGGCCATCCCCATCGAGATGGCTCACGTGGCCGCCCTGGAGCTGCGCGATGGCCCCATCCCCGACGCGCGCGAGCTGGTGCGCTACGGCTACGCGCACCCGGACGCGCCCAAGATGATCCTGGACGAGTTCGCCACCCAGGGCGCGCACCGCCGGCTGATGGAGCGGCGCTCGGCCAGCCTGGAGCGGATGGCGATGGACGCGGCGGTGCGAAGCGAGCGCCTGGGCGTGGCGTGCGCGCTGCTCATCGCCCTGGTGGGCTTCGGATGCGCCACGTACCTGGTCGCCACGGGGCACGGCGTGGAGGGCACGGTGATCTTCGGGCTGGACGTGTGCGCCCTCGTCTCCGCCTTCATCCTGGGCCGCTCGCGCCCGCCGCGCGGCACGTCCATGGGCCGCGCCGTCTGATCCGGGGCGTGCTCATGGCTGCCGGCCTGCTCGCCAGCGGATCAGTCAGAGGGGCGTACTCGGCCGCTTTTACGCGCTGACGGTGCCTCAGGTGGCGCAGAACGCGCGCGTGATACTTCATACTCTTCCGCGCTGACCATCAAGCCTGCTATTCTGTTGATGTTTGTGCACTCCAGACGCTTTGTTTCGCCGCTGGCGCGTTCGTGGTGGCTGATTTTCGGGCACTTGTGCACAGTGAGCACGCACGTTTACACTCGGACACACCCCGTCCGAGAGGAGATATGGCCACGGCAGCCCTGACCTACTACACCCCCGAAGAGTACCTCGCCCTTGAGCGAAACGCCGAGTACAAGAGCGAGTACATCGACGGCCGCATCATTGCGATGTCGGGCGCACTGCGTGCACACGTCGTGATCGTTGCCAATCTGACGCTCGAAATTGGATCTCGATTGCTGGACTCGCCCTGCGAGGTGTATCCGGCGGACATGAAGGTCCGGATCGAGCGGTCCAACCGGTACGTGTACCCGGACCTGAGCGTGTCGTGCGAGCCCCGCTTCGATGACGGCTACACGGACGTGTTGCTGAACCCCGTGCTGATCATCGAGGTGCTGTCCGACAGCACGGAAAAGTACGACCGCGGCGAGAAGTTCGTGCACTACCGCCGCATCGAGTCCTTGCGCGAGTACGTGCTGGTCTCGCAGAAGGAGGCGAAGGTGGAGACGTACGTTCGGGAAGGCGACTTCTGGCGCGCCACGTCCGTGGCCGGGCTGGACGCTTCGCTCGTGCTCGCCTCGCTGGAGCTGGAGATCCCCCTGCGGCGCATCTACGCCAAGGCACTGCGCCCGCCGATCGAGCCCTAGCGCCGCCGCGTCTTGCGGTCCAGGTGGAGGGAGGCGGCCGTATACAGGCCGGGATAGACGAGCGACAGGCCGATCATCCACCCCGGCGCGTGCGGGTAGTCGCGCAGCATGAGGATGGCCAGCACCAGCCACAGCATCGCCCCGGCCAGCAGCGGCACCTTCCACGGGCGCGGCGCCAGGTTGGGGTAGATGAACCACACGGGCGACACCGTCAGCACGGCCAGGATCACGAACATCGCCGCGTTCGCCGCCGGGGACAGGAACCCGGCGTAGAACGCGGCGATGTTCCAGTACGACGGAAAGCCGCGAAAGAACCCGCGCGCCTCGTCCTTGGCCATCCGGTTGGCAAAGCCCAGGATGGACGCCAGCAGCGCCGGCGCCAGCCACGCCGCGCGCGGCTCCGGTACCCAGCCCATCCGCCAGACGAGCAGCAGCGGGAGAAAGGTGAAGGTCAGGAAGTCGACGATGTCGTCGATGGTGCGGCCGTCGATGTCCGGCGCCGTCTCCTTGACCCGCCACGCGCGCGCCAGCGGACCGTCCGCCGCGTCGATGAGCGTGGCGAGGGCAAAGAGGAGAAAGACGCGCGTGGGCTCCGGCCGCGGCGCGCAGATCTCCGCG